>CANHCV010000020.1 GCA_947459245.1 Bacteroidota bacterium | reverse complement strand
TTCTAAGAACGGTTCAAACTTTTGAACATCGGCTTGGCATTGCTCATCGGTAGGTGTTGCGCCGTGGGCATAACCGTTTCGAAAGGAAATAACGTTGGTTTTATCGGCATTCAGGGCCTTATCGAGCGCAGCAAACTCGGCAGGAAAATCAGAAAAATTCCAAGGGTAATTTTGTGCTTGCAACTCTTCAAACAGCACCCGGCTGAACAATTGCCAAGTCCCCAGCGATGGGGTGCGAAGCCCCTGAGAAAGCAATCCTTTGGCCGTGTCGCTAAGCTGATTGTGCGACACGTATTCGGAAAGGATGACAACCGTATGGGTTTTGATGATGGACTCGAATAAGTCGATCATCCGGTGAACTTTTCGAAACGGCTGATTTTCAGATTGGTAAATTTCGTAAAGGGCAAAAATTTGCGGGTGTTTTAGCAAAGGATTCATGCGTTTTTTTTCAGTCTTGTATTGGTGGGTAATTTAAGGAATTATTCAAATGATTGGTCTAGAAAAAATAAACAAATGACCATTTATTTTTCGAATAGTGTGCGTTCTATTGCCTATTTTTAGGGGCACAAAAACACCATTCATAGATATGAAGTTAAGCAAAAAGTTGATTCTTACGGTGATTGCCGGAATGATTGCAACCTTGGGGATCATTCAATTGCATCGGTACAACGTAACCAATATTGAAGAAACTGAAACGTATTTCAATCGGAAGTCGGAAACCATTGCCAGCAAATTGAATCATGCCAACACGTATTATTGGTACGCTCGAACGCGCAAGAATACGTGGCCGGAATTTGCCCGTTCCCGGGAACTTGCGCAGGAAGTTTTGGATTCTTTGAACGGTAGTGAGCAACTTCCGGAAGCATCGAAAAATCGTTACCGGCTCCAAGCCCAAACGTTGATTGATTTGGTGGATTCGATTGAGCCGGTTTGTCACCAGCGGCTATCTACCCAAATTCCGCTCTACACCGAAATGATGGGTTACGACGAATCCTACAAAGAGGAAGATTGCGAGTTGGAGGAGGTTCGTTTGCAAGGATCTTTGAAAGCGATCGATCAAATTCTCGACTTGAAAGCCTCCGACCAAAACGTAATGCTCAAAGAACGGGCAAATTTTGGGTTGGTCCTTACGCATCCCCAAGACCCCAACGTAGAGGAATTGGTGGTGGAAAAATTGAACTCGGAAACCAAAATTTATACCATTTCTGACCACGAATTGACTCAAATCCTGGGAGATTCGGTCATAAATGTAGAAGCCATCATTGCCGACACAGCCAAATTGGCCACGATTTGCGATTTTTTTCATACCCAAAAATTGCAGTTCATTCACCTAACCGTTAACGATTCTTTGGACGGGTTGATGTACTTTGGTCTTCGCTTAGATATTTGGGGGCGGGCAGAAAAAAAGGTGATTGACAATGTTTACGTGGAGTATTTCACCAAGAACAAGTTGTTCAATCAAATGATTACTTTCAAAATTCCCAATGTTGTCATCTTTTTACTGTTGGGGTTGTTCATTGGCTTGTGCATTTATTTTTGGGAGGGAGAGAAGGAAAAGAAACAACGCACCAATTATTTTATCGCTGCCTTGAGTGCCTTTACCGGAATCATTGCCCATGTTTTGTTCATGGAATTGGGAATTGGAGAAATTGCCAATCCCATTCCCGATGAATATTATGCTGCGGATGAAGTGATGGTTTGGCAATTCACTTTTGCCATTTCTTTGTTCTTATTGCCTTTGTTTCTCAGCTACATTGTCATTGGCAAAATGGATCGAGGGGTAGGAAGTTTCCGATCCAATTTAGATCGGTTTTCGGGTATTTTTTCATGGATTTCGGGTTCCTTGCTCACGTTTCCGGCGGTGGTTTATTATTACTTGCCAGTTCGCTACGGGGTGAATGCTCCTTGGGAACAGGTGGCGGCAACCACGTTGTATTCCATGAGTATTGCCACCTTCATTGCACTCAATTGGTCAAAGGTGGCGAACTTCCCCCAAAAGGTAGATTCGATTTTAAAGTTTTCCATTTTTGGGGGCATTGGCATTTTCATATTAATGTACGTGTTGTACATCTTCAATTTCACTTCGGTTGCCGTTGATGCCCCGCTGTTGAGTGAATTTTTCAGCAGTCAACTTCCGGTATTGGTTGGTTTAGAATTGTTGTTGTTGGGAATTGAACGATTGAGAAAACGCAAATTCATTCCTTATCAGGGCAAAACCGATGAAATTCAACCCAAAGGCATTGAGAAATTTGAAATCATTTGGGAAGAAGAAGAGGGAGATTTAGCGAGATATTGTGTTCATTCCAAAAAAGACGATTCGAGAAATCAGGTCTTTTGGATTCAGGGGAAACGCGGATTAAACGGAAGAAAATTGGTGGAGAAGTACTTGCTTCCTACAGAAGTGAATCATTTCATCCACATCAGTTTCTCTGAAAAGCAAGCAGAAGGAAGTGAATTGGTGCATTATTATTCTTTCGCAAAAGGTTTTGAGTCGATTTTCTCGTTCAAAAGATTCAATGATGTTTCGGAAACAGCAAAAAAAGCGGGAAATTTATTGGGTAAAATATTGGGATCGATTTCCGAGGCAGTTGGAAATTTCTTGATGGATGAGAGTGAGCCCAAGCCTCGGCATCTGCCAGAGTTATCCCAAGAAATCGTTAAATGGCTTACCGATAACCCTTCGGTAGTGGTTTTCGACCACATCAACCTGATTCAAAAACAGGAATTGGAATTATTGAATGCCATTCTTTCAAAAACAGACCAAGGAATAAAGTCATTCCCAACGGTTTTTGTATTTTGCGAATACAGTTCATTCAGTGAGAAAGATGCCATTATTCGAACTTGTCAGGCCAATTTAAGTATGCTTACGCCATTTGATGTGGAATTCGAAAATTTGGCCTGGGATTTCGTAAGGAAAAAAGAATTGCCCATTCAAGCAAAGTTGGAGCTGGCATCAACCTTTAGCCGAGAAAAGAAAGATGTGTCGCCAGAAACCATGGAAATCATTTTCCAAAAAATGGTGGACGACGGGAAAATAGAGGAAGATCCGAATAGCATCTTCCCCAAGGTGGAATTTCACCAATTGAAAAAACTGCCAGAGGTGGATTATCCCTTTGAAGTTGATGAGTTTTTAAGCAAAAATGAAGGGGTAAAACGGGTGTTGATTGCCGCCGCTTATGCCTCCGATTCTACCGGTACCTTTCGGGTAAGAATGCTTGAAAAATTCTGCAACATGGACCGCATTCAATTGCTCTTCTTACTTAGAGAAGCCGAATTGAACCACATCATTTACGACAAAAAAAGTGGAGAAAACTACGATTTATTTGCTTTTTCCGATTTGGAATTTGTGAATGGATTTAAAGAAACTGAAAACTCCAGCGACGATATAATTTCACAATTAGGGAAAGAATATTATCGCTTGTACGTTTCCTTTTTCGGAGCGATTGAGAATACCGCTAGCTACTTAAAATCTGTCAAGGACGATTACACTGCAGGAAGAATCAGCATCGACGAAATTGAGTTGTTGTGCCATCGTTCTGCAAAAACGTTCCAAGAGTTTCCAGACTTAGCCTGGGAAATCAATTTCTGGGGCGCACAGTTATTTTCCGAACATCAAATAGCAAAATTTGATGCAGCAACCCTTTGCATTGAGGATTGCATGCTCATCAACCGAAAAGCTAAAAACTTAGAAAAACTTAAAGAAAGAGACGTACGAGCTTTGGCTCAAAAATTCTTGATTGATGTAGAGAGCAACGACAATACCAAAATGGAGGCCACCTTCGATTTGTTGGATAAAGAACCTAACTTGAAGGACCTCCTTCCAATCGAAGTGTACCTTCAAATGTTATTTAACCAAGTGAAGGCGTGTTTTATTCTATACAATCCCAAAAATGCTCAAATAGGTCATCAAATTTTAGAACACTTAAAAAGTTTAAATCCTTCCTCTTTAGACCTAACTCGAATAGAGTTCTATCGATTGAAGTTAATTCCCTCCAAACAAGCTGAGGTGGGCCACAATAATTTCAATAAAAACATCTTGGAAGAAATCGATGGAAGTTTCCAAAATTTATTGAAACCTGTTTCAATAAACCTTAGCCAATACTCCCCGGAATGGAGCATTCGAAAAGAAATCCTCAATGATTATTATGGCTCGTTCTTAAACGATCGCGTTTTTGGTCCTTTATCTTCCAAAACAGACATTTCAAACTTTTCTTTTAGCTTGTTGCAAAATGCTGAAATTAAGGATTTGGAAAGCCTGGGAAGATGCGTACTAAACGGGTTATTGCAGCGCCTTGAGTTGGATATGAATTTGGAAAGCAATGTTTTTCCAAATGGATTGAAGAAAGAAGATCTTTTTACTCCAAAATTTAACGAAGTGCTTTTTAATCCCGATGTGGTTCGAGACCGAAGAGGTATTTGCTACACCATGAATTACCTCTGCCGTTACTTTTCTTACATCAAAGATTTCGATTCAAGTCAAAAAATAGGCATAATATCCTTTCAAATCAACAAATTGGCCAATGATAAAATAGGTTGTATCCTCAGTTCTAGTTATATCGGAGGTTCTATCATCAATAAAAAATCAAATAAAATAGAAGACCTTCAAGATGCCTTCAAATGGTATGAAGTAAGTTTCGGACTTGCCTATCAGGTTGATAACAACAATAGTGAATCCTTAGCTTGGAAAGCCATGATGGATCTGGTTGAATTGATGAGGCCTAACCATCCCGAAACATCTGCCAAATTCCAGCAAAAAGCTACTTTTTACCAGCATTTGATGGAAGCTAAACATGTTACGCATCATTTCAGCACTCATCCGAAAATGAAGCACTTCTCAGATCGTATTCTTCTGGATGAAAAAGAAGTACTTAAACGCTTTTCGAAAGTCAAATCTAAATTCAAAAACCACTTTTGGACTGATTCCATCCATTTGGTTCAAAAAATTCACCAAGTTTTCGATCCATTAACCGAGGAACAAGTTGAAAATTTAGAAAGTCAAAACATTTCCTTAGGAGAGCTCAAAGGACAGGTAGCAAAAGTTCGAAAAAGTACCGAACACGGTTTGTTGAAATTTGAAATAAGCATCGTCATTCCCGAAGCTCAAAAGTCTCTACTAGGTGAGAATGGATTGAGTCCAAAGAGCCTCTACGATGAATCTCAACTGATTTCAACGACCCACGGACTAAAAGTGATGGTGGAGGAATTGCCCTTAACGAATGAATTCCAAATTGTTTTGTACTATGATGCCCACTTTAAGAATTGGAGAATTAGTACCGTCTTTCCGGGAATTTACGCCCCACCCTACCCTACTCAACACCAAAAGGAATCAGACAGAATCAACAACGAAGAATTTTGGAATAATCATGTTTTACTCGAAAAAATAGCACATGGAAGCTAAAGAACTCCTTCAACTCTCTCAAGAGGTTATCGAACAACGCATCGAATTGGCCAAACTTAAGGCCGCTCAAAAAGGCATTCAACTTTCGGCCCAGGTCAGTCAGTTTTTCCTTCGAGCCCTACTTTTCCTTTTAGCATTTCTATTTGCTGGTTGGGGTTTGGCCCTTTGGCTTGGAGAACTTTGGGAAAACCCATGGATGGGGTTCTTCTGCATTGCTGGATTTCTCTTTTTAATTTTTCTTTTGATCATCGCATTCAAAAAAAGAGTTATCCATACCCTTCAAAACGTTTTCACCCAATCCATGTTCCAAGATGAAAAGTAAAGGACAAATTCGGTCGTATTCCGACCTTCAAACCCATATTGAATGGCAGCAAGAACGTTGCGAGGGGCTGGAGAAAAATTTGAAGCATGAATTTTTAACCACCGTGAATGAACAACCCGTGGTAAAAACCTACCGCCTCATCAACGGTTGGTTGCACAGCGGCGTACTGGGAATTTGGGGAAGCATGGCCCACATCGGCCTTCAATTGATCAACGATGTAAAATCCGGAAACATCACCAAAGAGGCCTCGATAACCGATTACCTTTTAAAACTGTGGAGTACCCACAAACCATTGTAATAACACCAAAGAACCGATGAGTTTTCATTGCACCTCTCCCGATTGCTGCGCGCCGGAATCCAAAAAAGGGAAAATATATCCGGCAGCCATGGAATGTCCGTTCTGCGACGAACCATTAACGGCCATTTCCAACCTCAACGAGGAAGAAAAACATTTACTTGCTGCTCTTCCTTACGTGATTGCCTACCCCTTGCAGCGCACCTTGGAAGAGCAAAATCCGTGGAAGAAAATGAATCTTTTCAAAGACACCTTTCTCAATTATTTGAAGTACCTCGGCTTGCTCACCGCTTCCGAGTTTTTCAATAGCACCCTCAAGGATAAAAACATGGTGGCCTTGTTCCAACAATCGTTGGCAGAGCCCTCGTTTGGAACCTGGAACCAATACATTCGGGAAACGATTAAGTTCCTTCAACACCACCAGCACCCGTTTTTTTGCCCCGAATTGGTAACCTATTACGAAAAAATTGAAACAGGAAATCGAAGAAAACTTTACAAAGGGGAAATTGAAATTCTGGATGCCCATGGCGATTTATTGATTCAAAAGCAAGAAGCCACGGGCATTGGTATGCTCATCAATTTTAGAAATCGGTACCTCGGCCACGGGCTCACCCTCGACGATGGCCCTGCTTCGGAGCTTTGGAAAGAGTACTACCCTATTTTCCGATCCTTGTTGCAAGAAATGACCTTCCCCCAGGACTATCTGATGTATAAAAACGAACATGGGGAAATGGTTCAACTGCATTCTTCCGAAATTAAAACGGTGGAACACCGAGCTCCGGGTCCAAGCAGTGTTTGGATGGAAAATAAAGAGGGGAAAATTTTCGAAATCCTTCCCTTTTATATTGTTCCGGGCGAGGTTTCCTTGGATAAAGCCGATAAAGAACAAATTTTTACTTACGAATCCTATACGGGAAAAACCATCAAGTTTTTTAGCCCGGAAGGAACCGAAAAGCGAACCTCCGGAAAAATATTGGAGCGCCTTAACCTTTTGATTCGCGACAAACAAACCGAAATTCATTTTCAACCGAAGGATTTCACCAGAGAGGTTTTTCTTCAACGCATTGCGGCGGAAAATAAGTTGATTTATGAGACGCTTTGTACCGAGAAAAAAGTAATTCCCGGGGTGTATGTTCACCGGCAAGAAATGGAATTGAAGCTCAAAGAATGGATTGGATCCAGAGCGAACATTCTTTTTATTGCAGCAGAAGCCGGAAGTGGTAAAACCAATTTATTGGTGGAAATGCAGCAGCAGTACGCCGAACGAAATTGTGCAAGTTTGCTCATTCGCACTTCCAGAATGGAAAAGCCAACCCTCCACCAACAATTGGCTTATTTATTAAATTTGGATGAATCTTTAGGATTGAAGGCCTATCCTTCCCTTGCCGGCACCCAATCCCACCCCTTTTTCATTTTGTTGGATGGGCTAAACGAAGCCTCCAAAGCAGAAGAAATTTGGCAGGAAGTTGGAGAAATCTGCTCGAGTTTTGAACCGGGATGCATCAAATTTGTGATGACTTGCCGTGCCAATTCCAGTGCCGATATTAACCGATATCCCCTGTTATCCTCCCAAGAAAATTGGATGTACGGTGAGAAAAAAGAACAGAATGAGGGTCTTTCAGCTTTCACCCATTGGCTTACAGCCCTGTCCATGGAAGAAATGAAGGAATGTTGGGGAAATTACCAACAGAAAGATAAAAATAGATTTAAACCCCTGTTTTCGTTCGATGATTTGGCGGTTTACGACCGTGGGTTGTACCAAACCATCAGCAATCCATTGGTATTGCGCCTATTTTTAGAAACGTATCACGGAAAAAACCTCCCGAAAAAAGGGAAACACCCCTTGCATGTTTGGAAAGATTGGTTAGCTACGTTTTCGGAAGAGGAACAATCCTTCATGAAATTATTGGCTACTACCCTATGGGAAATTGGGGAAAACGAATTGTTGCTGGAAGATGCTTTCAACCGCCCCGAGCTTGCTCCATTTTTAACCACCGATCGCATCAATGCGGCTTATCCCCGTTTGAAAAATTTGGGATGGATCAGCAGGTACACCAAAGATTTGAATGCCTGCATTGGATTTACCGTGGAAGGAGCTCTTTTTTATTTGTTGGGGCTCCATTTGCAAGAACAACCTGAAAAGGTGAATTTGACTTGGGCCATGGAATTGGTGAAAGCAAAAAACAAATTGCGGGTGGCGGGGTTGGAAGAGTTCCTCTGCTTGAATGCCCAATTGGGCGATTTATCCTTGGTAACGGAATTGATAGACGCCGAGGAAGAAAATCATCCGGTTTGTGTTCACCCCCTTTTGGTTTACCTAAAAACCCACGGAGCAGCCGAAACCTTAACAACCGTATTAGCCAACCCTACCGATCACGATTGGAAGGTTTTGTGGTTATTGAACCAGAAAATGGAAGAATTGGTGGAAGCAACAAGAAGAAAAGAATTTCTTGAAACCCTGCTTCCCCTCTTGAAATTTGAAACCAAAGAATCGCTATGGTTGGGAATTGAAGCGGGGCAATTGATCGAGAAAGAAAAGTTTGAACCCCATTTGCCCCAACTGACAGTTGCGGGGGAAAAATTCGATGACGATGCTGATACTTTACTCTTGCTAGGAGATATAAATGATTATTTTGGCAAATATGATCAAGCCATCCATTATTATGAAAAATCATTTCAAATTAGACTAAATTCCTATGGTAAAAATCACCCATCATTAGCCAATTACTGCATTAAATTGGGTACTGTATTGAATGCAATAGCGGAATACGACCAAGCCACCCAATACTATGAAATATCTCTTCAGATTAATCTTGATTTCCATGGAGAAAATCACCCATCAACAGCCACTTCCTATAATAAATTAGGCTCCGTTTGGAAAGAAAAAGGGGAATACGACCAAGCTATCCAATACCATGAAAAATCGCTCCAAATTAATCTTAAATTCCACGGAGAAAATCATCCAGCAACAGCCGATACATACCATTACTTGGGTATGGATTGGGGTTCAAAAAAGGATTACGACCAAGCCATCCATTACTATGAAAAATCATTACAAATTAGACTAAATTCCTATGGTGAAAATCACTCATCACTAGCCTATTTATACAATAACTTGGGTACTCTTTGGAATGAACAAGGGGAATACGACCAAGCCATTCAATACTTAGAAAAATCGCTCCAAATTTATCTTCAATTCCAAGGTGAAAATCACCCAGTAACAGCCTCTGCTTACATTAACTTGGGTTCTGCTTGGAAGGAAATAGGGGAATACGACCAAGCCATTCAATACTATGAAAAATCGCTTCAAATTAATCTTCACATCCACGGAGAAAATCATCCAGTAACAGGTATTTCCTTATACAACATGGGTTTACTTTGGTTAGACAAAGGTGAATTAGCCAAATCAAATGATTTTTTTCAATTAGCCTATCAAATTTTTAAGAAGAAATTGGGAGAAGAACACTCTTACACCAAATATGTATTGTGGTATCTCGAAAAATTAAACTAATCACATCAAAAATATTCACCATGCAAATAAGCAATCAATTACCCAAGGCCCTGGGAAAAACCATTCAAGACCTGGCCCGTTCTCGGGAAAAGGCAGCCAAACAAAAATACCGGTTTTCGTACAGGAGATTATAACCCGGTGTTGCGCCTGCGTTAGAGTTATGGCGCTTGCACGCTGTTATGGGCTGGTTATTATAACACTTGGTGTATCTTCGAATGAATTTCTTTATAAAAATTGAAACAAAATCTATCTATTTCCCACGGTGTCATATTTAAATTCTTTGCGATACTTACGAACAAATCTTGTTTCTCGCTTGAATTTAAAGAACTACCTCCTATTTCATCTATTATTTTAGACAACCTGTAATCAATTTTTACGAAATCATTAAATCGATCGTCCATTTCATCCATAGGGATATTTTTTGCATACTGAACGCCAATTCCCTGAAATTGCATCCACCATTTTTTAACTTCTTCGGCATAGGTTAGAGAGCGTAGTTCATGCAAGTCTTTAAGCGTATTATTCAAATTCCAATCCCTAGTTTGGCAGTATGTTTCAAAATATTCGCCAAATTTTATTGCGTAACGGTGATTTCCTCTAGATTTTAACCATAAACTAAAATTCATTGAGGTATTCCCTTTTTCTGATACAATTGGCTTTAATTCAGTCCAAACATATTTCCAATCACGTAGTGATTGAGGTGTATTTGTGCGTTTAAGACTTGTTCTTTGCGTTAAGAATGCAGAACAAGCTATTCTTAATGGCACCCAAGCCTCTGGTAATTCTTTTTCTAATTTTTTAATAACATCGGCTTGCTTTTTCAAATCGTCAAGTTTTGAAAGCCACACCTGTTGTATGTTTTTATCATTCAGCGAAGAACTGATGATTTTTAATGCTTTTGATTGAATTGGAGAATCGTCTGATGTCATAAGCTATTAGTTGAAAATTAGGGGACTTTAAAATCCCCTAATTAATTTAATATGTGTAATATTACTTAAATTAAGGCCAATTTTTTGAATTTTAAAAAAATTACATAAAACCCTCGGGCTTTTCTGTTTTAATATTTTTTTGATAAATTTCATTATAATCATCAACCGTTTTAATATTTTTAAGTTCGACATTACTACCTAATTCACATACTTGTTCTACAATATTGAAAAAGCTGCTTTCATCAGCAAACGGCGCATTAGAACAATTGAAATAACTATCTATTTTCGTTTTAAAATTTTCATTAGGTAAAAGCTCATAATCCTCTGAGCCATCATGACCTATATACCAACTTTTCCCAATTATATAGATATGGTTTGTAGATTTATAGTGAAAAGCTATACCATCTATTAAGCAATCATGAACCCACAATAATGCACCAGTTTTTAAATCTACAATAAAAGATATAAATTCTTCCAAATCTCCATTTGCATCACCTGCTTTCTCAGAGTCCATTTGAAAGGTAAATTCAGTTACTGCTGGAATATCTAAATTCCAATCGAAAGGAATTTCAATTTTTGTCTTTTTTTTAATTATTTAATTTATTCCTACTCATATAGCTTTTCGGATTACGCCCCGTTTTTTTTTGGGGGTTCTGGTCTCCACTTGTTTTTGTCTTTTGTCACTATAGCTGGTCAGCCTGCCCTAAGCTTTTATGCTAGTTTAACTTGACCATACCATTTTGCGCTTAGCAGATTTGACGGGCTTGGAAGCCATACTTACATTTTGCAACCAATGTTTATTTGAAGCATAATCTTTCAATTACCACCAAACCCGCCATATTCACAAAAGTGCTCTTATTGGCTGATTAATTTCCACCCTGTTTCTATAGAATCATTTATTGTTTCCTCATCAGAGGTATCACTATTTAAACAACAAGAAATAGTCAAATTATATCTATGTAAAAAACTTACTTTTTCCTCGCTGGTGAGCTGGTTGAAGATTTCAATCCACCACCTACCTTTTTCCTGGATATACTCATCAATATCCTCATAATATTTTCTATCCTCTTTCGAAAGTTCTTCAAATTCCCTTTCCAAGTTTTGGTAGGCGTTTAGGTTTTTTTTACTCCACTCAGAAAATAATGATTCGATAGTCATAAGAGTTTCCTCATGCATAAGACCTTGTTCAACCATTTGATACAGGTTGGTGTCCATTTTTTCCAGTTCTAATTCTAAATTTTCCTTGTCAGGACTATAGCGTTGTGGCATAATTTTTTAATTAAATTTAATTTCTACTCTTATGGCTTTTCGAAATCCGCCCCGTTTTTTTTATTGGATTCTGGTCTCCACTTGTTTTTGTCTTTTGTCACTATAGGTGGCCAGCCTGCCTTGAACCGTATTGTCTGTTTTACTTGCCCATAACTGATTGATTTGGGCGAGAGTTTGGTTTATCAATTCACCTGAAGTACCTCAGGATAAGGAATCAGTGCCTCGCAAAAATGGCCCACAAAATCTTTCAATAAAAAGGAAAGCCCCACCACTACGGTTGCCGTTAAAATAGCTACCGGGATGTTGTTGTTTTTCAAAGCTTCCCATTCATTGATGTGGGTAATGGTAAAAAAGGAAATGATGCCTGCCGCAATGACCAAAAAAGTCATGATCAACCCAATTAAAATGAAGAAGAGGTTAAAGGCCAAAGCCCAAGCAATGTTCATCAAATCCATTTGTCCTTGGGTTAGGAATCGGAAAGCATTCATTCCTGGCCCAATGGTGCTGGAAAGAATTACGGTTGTTGCCAAAACAATCCCCGCTTGAAAAGTTGCTGTAGCCGTATTGTGCTCATCAATCCCAATTTTCTTGTTCATGATGGATTGAAAAATGGAGTTTACAATCCATAAGGCGGCGATTCCTACGGAAAAGGCAAGCGCCAATTGAATGAAGTTCATCATATTCTGTTTTTTTTATTTAATCTAGTACAATTTCCCAGTTATCCATATCTCCATTACTTGAATGAACTTGACCGATTCTAAATCCTTTTGCGGTTAGTTCAGTTCCGTAATATTTAATGCCACGATAAGTTTTAGAATTGGAAGTTCCCGCTGGTAAGCCAACTCCTAAAATAGAGTGACCGTAAGCCTCACTGACCCATACGGATGCAGGAATACCCATTTTTTTAAGAATGAGGTAACCCAATAAAGATCGAGTGTCGCAATCGCCTTTTAGATTGTGCGCAAAGCTGTAAGGAGATTGCACCCCGGCAGGTACGTTGGCAAGACAAGGATCCCCTTTGGCATGGTATTGAACCACAAAAGAGTTGGATCTGTTTTCTCTTAGAAAATCTTTACAACTCAAATCATGAACCAAAACATACGGAATTTCTTGGATGAAGGTAATGACCATTTCAGCTTTATCAACCGCATTTAATCCTTCTCCCTTCTCATTCAAGACATTCATTAAAGAATCAATTTTAGGACTATCGTAATTGGCCATGGATTGATAAATCTTTCCATAAGCTTCATAGGAAGATTGAGAATTTTCAGCTGCATACCTGGAAATTCTGGCACCGTTTCCAAAACTCTGTTGGAAAACCCGAGCAAAAGTGGAGTACGAAGCTTGATATTGTTTGTTATTGAACGATTTCCAATCGATGGTATGGTTGTAAGACGAATCTACTCCAAGGGAATCGCGGATAGGTTCAATTTGTAGTTTCACTTTTCCATCGTCTTGTGTTGGTTTGGGCAATTCGATGGGTACATCTTTAAAGGTTAAATACAGCAATAAGAGCGGGAAGGCAATCATACCTACCCATCGCATCCAATTTGCTGCACGACCGCTTTTGCTGAATATCCAAAACAAAAATCCGCCAACAAGTACGAAAAGCCACCACCAATCGTGGGCTGCCCAAAACTGTTTCGCCAACCAAAATGACCAGGCTACTAATATGATGTTCCAAATATTTCCTAAACAACCTGAAGATTGAGCTGAGGTATTGAGTCCAGTTCCACCTAACAATCCAAATTTATTGAGTGCCCAGGCCACTAATAGAATAATTCCAAGTAGAGGAAGTTTAAAAAGGAAGAAAATCCCAAGCAACAACCAAAGCAAATTGGGTAACCATCGCGACCAAGAACCCAAGGCATTCCCCCCGAAATTAATTTGATTGTTGTTCGATGAGAAAAAGTCGGGAACCCCTTTCCAACCCCGAATAAAAAGCCCCTTGAAACTATTGTCTTTTACAACAATGGGTTTAACGGGTTTTACCTTTTTAATGGCACTACCCCAAACATCTCCGGTAACCTTGACCAACTTCCCCTCGGGAGTGTCCATGGCACCGTGCAAGGTTAAATTTCTGACTACAACATTGATCAATTCTCCTTCAAACTCCTCCATGGCAAATGGAAGGCGAATCCTTACATCGGAAATTTTGGAGGAATAGTGAAAATCATGAACTTTTTGTTCATCCGGATAATATTCTGGTATGATTTGATATTCATCTACCGCGAAAAACCTCCAATCCAATTCATTGAACGTGGCACCAAGTACTGGCTTGGCATTATCGGGTCGGAAATAACCTTCAAATTTTCCTTGAATATGTATGTGTTCTAACGCCATGTTATGCTTGTAATGGGAAAATGGGGTAGTGAGTCATTTCGGGTTGAACAATTTTATTTTCCGATTCATCGGTTCCAATTTGGTAAATTCCCGAAAAGGAGCCCGTAACTTTAGTTTTGATGGAAATCGAATTCCATACGTTTGATGATTTGAATTCGAAATTTTTAAATTCCTCTTGTTTCCATTTGAAAACCTTCAAGGTTATGGGCATTGATAAAAATCCTGTGGTAGGCATCTCGGCCTGCACCTCAAAAATTTTATTTTCAGCCATTGATTTGAACTTATCTGCAGCAATGGCTACCGATTGGAACTCGGGTAAAATCATAAAGTTCTCCCACTCCATGAAAAATAAATGGGAAGGCGCAAAGGTTTCCGAAAACTTTTTCTGAGAAAAGAATCCTTCAAACTTTCCGGAAATTTCAAAAAAACTACTTGACATCACACTGCTTTAATTCCTTTTTTTGAAAATTCTCACGATTATTTTTAACACTAACTTCTATTCTTTGATTCAACATTCTTCCTTCTTCAGTATTATTATCCCCAATCGGAACTTCAGCTCCCCTTCCTTTTGCTACAATTCTATTCGCTTCAACTCCTTTATTCTCCAAATATTTTTTAATGGCATCAGCTCGATCTTGGGATAATTTCCTGTTGGTTTCTGGTTTTTCAACATTATCGGTATGCCCCGAAATTTCAATGTTCATTTCCCCGTTCCGTATCATCAAATCTGCCAATAGATCCAAACTTTGGAATGAACCTTCTTTAAGAATTGCCTTATTGTTTTCGAAATTCACGTTGGGAAGGGTAATGATATCTGGAATGGATTGAGTCTGATTGAGGGTATCGGAATTTTGAATTGCATTAGGTTTTGTTTTTTCAGTTCCCAACTTTATTAAATCACCATGAGGGATTACTGCCTCTTTTTTATTTAAATCTATTTTTTTTTCTTCATTCCAAGAACCTTCACATGATGTAAAAAATATTAAAATAAGAAATCCCAAAAGGAGATTTTTTGCCATTTTGTTATTTTTAATTTTTAAAAATAACGTTGATTGGCCCTCTTGCTGAACATCGAAAATTTTCTTATTCACGAACTCATTGAATTTTTCCATTGGAATGACACTTGTTTGAGGATTTCCATGAATCATAAAGTTCTCCCATTCCATGAAAAATAAATGGGAAGGCGCAAGAGTTTCCGAAAACTTTTTCTGAGAAAAGAATCCTTCAAACTTTCCAGAAATTTCAAAAAAACTACTTGGCATTCTCTTGTCTTATTTCTTTTTTCTGAACATTTTTTCCTTTATTCTTGACTGTTACTTCTACCCTTCGGTTTAGCATTCTTCCTTCCTCCGTTCTATTATCTCCAATAGGATCATTTTCACCTTCTCCCCTAGCTTGAATTCGTTCATCGCCAACTCCTTTATCTACAAGGTATTTCTTGATGGCTTCTGCACGATCCTCAGAAAGTTTTTGATTTTTTTGATCATTTCCAACACTATCCGTATATCCAACAATTTCAATGGTCATTTCCGGATTACGTTTCATCAATTCAGCCAATTGATCCAAACTCTTGAATGAACCTTCTTTAAGAATGGCCTTATTGGTTTCAAAATTCACGTTGGGCAACGTAATGATATCGGGTATGGACTCTGTTTGTTCGAGAGTATCGGTCATCCTTAGCGTATCAATTTTGGTTACTGTTTCCTTTTCAACGACCTTAACGGTATCGTATTTCACTACTTCAACCGTGTCCCTCAAAGAATCGCGATGCGTCAATTTATCCAGCATGTTGCAATCTCGTTTGAACAGGCAAAGCAAGAAAGGCAACAAAAGCAATAATAAAAGAAGCGGAATCAAACAACCACACCCCCATTGAAAACAACCGCCATTGCTCATTCCGGGGAACGGTAAATTTCCAATTCCTAATCGCGGCAATATCCCCCAAAGGCTAAAACATCCCGATTTTTCATCTCCAAAAACGCGGTTGGCGCAACCTCCATGATTGGAACAAAAGGGAGAGTTGGGTAGAGCATTTGAAGTGCAGAAAGATTTATCTCCGTATTGGTGCTTGCAAACTGTAGGGGGAACAACGGGCGGAACAAATGTAGGATCGTCTACCAATCGATACCCTTTGAACACTGCCTGCCCGTTTAACCTTCCTGTACGAATGATGGGAGCATTCATGTATGCTTCAGGAACGTCATTACTCTGACGAATGGCAATTAACTCAGAAGTAAGACGAATAGGGTCTTGTAAGTCATTCAAAAAGGTTAATTCGATGGGATAACCTTTCTTTACCATCCAACACTTTCTGTATTCTATAGATTGAAGATGCTGCTCGTAATCAAATTCCGAAATTTCTTCTACCTTATTGAAAACAACACGGTTTTCTAAATCAATTAAGCGTTGATTGGCGCCCAAATCATTTTTAGGGTCTGCCGAAAACTGAGCATCAATTTCCCCTTTATAAAATCCGTAAACTACTTTTTTTCCCATAGATTAAACCTGCCCATTTAAAAAATCAAACATATCTCCTTTTTTCACAATTTTGGGCTCTTGAATTGGGATAAAATTGAAAGGTGGATCTCGAAATTCAGGATAAAACTGGATCTCATCTTGCAAATGCTGTATGCTTTTCAAACCGTAAGAATTGGAAGCTTGAAATCCCAAATATTTCTCTCTTACTTCTTTTCCATTGACAAAATCCTTCAAAAGAGCAAAGTCGTCAGAAACCTGTTCTCTGTAACTTTTATTAACCAATTCTAAATAAATGAAACTCGATTTGGTTTTCAAATAAACCAGGAAAGCAGATTGAATAATAAAAAATAGGGTAAAGATGAAAACCAACAGTTTTACCGATCCCATTTGAAAGGCCTCGGTAATTCTAACCACGGGAAAATTCTCTTTATCAATTTTTTCACGGTATGCCGCAATTTGTTCTTGCTCTATTTCTATTTCTTTTGCATTCAAAGTCTGAAACTCCTCCAATAATGATTTCAATTGACCCAGCTGAATGGAATCTTCCCTTTTTGAGATGTTCCATTGAACTTCGGCAACAAATCTCAAAGAATCGGTTGGAGCTGTTTCCCACGCTTGTTTCCATTGAATCAAGTTGTTTTGAGAAATTTTAATTTTGTTTTCAGAATTTTTGATTTCCTTTTGAAGAGATTCTAAATTGGATGCTCTTTTTTGACTTTCATACTTGGAAAAATTGGCTTCAATTTTCTCCCGATAAGTTTCAACCGATTGGTCCAATTTCTTCTTAAAAATTAGGCAACCGATTCCCAATGAAACGACGATTCCAATTAAGGAGATGAAAGAAAATCTGAAAACGTAGGAAATGAATTTGGGATAATTGATTCCTTTAAGAAGCCCGCCTCCTTTTTGAAAGACAGATTTCAATTTTCCTAGCCAACCGGTGGGGGCTGTGCTACCGGGTAACGGAGCAACTTGGGAGAAAACATTTCCTTCCTCTTCGTTGTAAATTCCAGGAATGAACGTTAGTAGGGCTATTCGAATTAAGGAGATGAAAATAAATCCAAGAATCATTCCTCCTAACAAGGAAAAACCGATGGACTGATTCGCAATCATCCACAAATAATGTGATGCAGAAATATAACAAACCACAAAACCAATCCATATCAAGACGTGCAAAATTTTTAGCAATCTTTGCTCGGCTTGGGTGGCCTGTTCGAATTGAACAGGCTCAATGCCAAGGGTACTGAATAATATGGTTTTAAAAAAACTCATTAAATGTTACTCGAATTAGAGTTGGGGTTGGTGTTGTAGAAACTTTTGGGATCAGCATTGACTTGTGAGTCGGTATCTTTGTGCCATTCCCCAATGATTTTTTGGTTCAATGCTTTTTGCTTATCGATTACTTCTTTTTTAGCGGCCTCCTCCATTTCAGCTTCTAAATAAATGTAAGTTTCCTTGTAAACAGCTCCATCTTTTCCGTGGAAAATTTCTTCGGTGTGCAAAACACCGTTCGATGCCAAAAAGCGCTTTACATTATTTTCAACCAAATATTCATAAACGCCTTTGGTCATCATCATTTTGAAGAAAATAGGTCCGGTTTCAATTGCAAGAAAGACAAAGAGAATAACCCAAGGTACCCACCCACCGATTTCATGGGAAATTTTAATTCTTTCCAAAAGGCCATCGAGACCAAAAGAAGCCTTTTGATTTTCTAGATAGGTCGATTTTCTTTTCACCTCTAATTCGTCAATATCTTTAACGGTTTGTTCCAAACGATTTTTTAAACCATTCATTTCTGGCTGCTTAGATTCAACAAGTTTATTCAATTCTGCATCCATCCTTTCCAGGTTTTCTTTTTTATCCCGGTACGCTGGTCCACGTCCGGGCATTCCTGTTCCAGTTTTTCCTTCCGCCTCCAATTCCAAATTTCTCAATTGGTCTTTGATCTCAATTCGGCGTTTTTCCTTGTAATCTTCAAAAGTTTTGATTTGATTTTCGGTTTCTACCTTTTTTGCTTCCAAAACCTTTCGCTGCTGATTGAATAAAGAATCTGTTCCATGGTTCAATTCATGCAAATACTCATTTTGTTTCTTTTGCAATTCTGCATCGATCTCGGATTTCAAAATACGAACCTCCAATGGTGCAGAAACTGCAAATCCTAGAATGATGGCCACCAAAATCCTTGGCAACCCTTGCAGCAATTCTTTTCCACTGATCGAGTCGGTACCATCACCTTTACCTGTGGAAGAAACGATAAAACGATCTAAATTGAAGATAATTAAGCCCCAAACAATACCAAATAATCCTGAAGGCAATGCAGTTGCCCAATCGATACTATCGCTACTGTTCACTGCATTGGTTTTTGGCCCAAAAATGGTGTAGAAAGCGAACATTCCTGATACCAATGCCAAAATCCCAGTACAAAGTACGATTCCACCAATTCCTTGGTATTTGATGCGATCTGCTTGTGGACTTCTTTCCATGAAAAATTTATCGGCTCCTGCGCACCACCATAAAAAGCGAGAAAATTTACTCGAATTACTTTTGTCTTCAGTTTGCCAATCGTGGTAGGTCCCTACCGAGGTGTCTTTTAAATTGTTTGGATCTGACATATTTTAATTTTTATACTTTTGCATTTTTAAGTTTATCTTCCAATTCATCAATAGGAAGTCGAATGTTTAAACCATTGTTTTTTTGGAAAGAAAATGATTGTGTTTTTTGAATATTCTGATGAAACTGTGGAGTTTGTTGATGAACCTCCAAAGATTGCGTAATAGTTAATTCTAAATGTTTAGGATGGAAAGGAAGTGTTTGGGGGTGAATTCCATGTTGAATCCATTGGGGGTTTGAAAAAAGATCATCGAACGACCTTGCCTCAGTAGCTTGTTCAACGGTAATTTCTTTTACCACCTTTTGAAAAAAGAGTGAATTTCGCTTGTTCCAAAAAACCAAACATGGCCCGATGAACCGCTGACCATCCACTACTTTTGTTCTACCCTCAATCCGAAGTTGGTAAACTCCTTGAGATTTTTCAAAATAGGGTGCGAATTTGGGATCAAAGATCTCAAACCGCTTTTCCAATCCTAAAAAAAACAACCAACTCATTTAAAGAGAAACCGATTTGAAATCGATGGTTAGTTTTTCAACATCATTTAATTCAAAAAAAGAAAAATCCTTATTGATTTCAGACTCATAAACCTTTTCACCAGCCTCAGAAAAAATGACTATTTGAAGCTCGGGGTAAAATTCTCCAACTTCTGAAAAAGGAAACATGAACTCAACCAATTTGACCACTGGTTTACTGGTAAAACCGTAGGAGTCATTTTCAATCCATTGTCCCTCAAGTACATCATTCTTTAAAGGATCTAACTCGAGTAAACGAACAAAATATTTATTTCCACCTTGATTTAGGGTTATTTCGATATTGCATTTAAGATACATGATTGTCTTTTTTTACAAAACTAAAACTTTTTATGTAGATTTGAGCGTTAAAAAGAAAAATGTGCTCAAGAAAGTTCAAAAATATCGGCTTTTCATCGTTTTGATCTTCGTTACATTTTTTTCCAATATCTCGAAAGGGCAAATACTCTTGTTGGACCAATTGGATCTCAATTTAGATTCCTTGAAATCCTTTAAGAAATATTCTTCCATTCAGTTTTCATTGGAATCAGACCGGTACAAAAACAACGTTTTGAATTTTGATTACTTGGTGGATTTAGGCTTGAAACTTAAAAAAGAAAACTGGATTTTAATTCAATCTCGGATTGATCGAACGAAGTTATCACAGGTAACCGCAATCAACTCCGGGCAACATACACTTCGATACCGCAAATACCAAAACGACCAAATGAATTACGATGTAATTGTTGGCAACCAATGGGATGTTGCTAGAGGCTTGAAAGATCGTTATTTTTCACAGAATTGCATCAACTACGATTTTTTAAATGCTGATAGCAACTCTTTGGCAATCAATGCAGGGATCGGCTACGAATATGAACAATGGAACACTCAATTGTGGGACAAGACAAAGTCGGATCAGAACGTTGTAAAAAAAACCATCAGGGGAATATTGGGATTTAAGGCCAGCCGTCAAACCAACCATTGGAATTTATCATTTCAATCTTCTTTTCAAGCAATTCCAAGTTTAAAATCAATCAGAAACATGAGTAGTTCTACTATTTCCTATCAATTCAATGACCACTTTGGAATTGGTTTGATTTCAGATGGCCTTTATGACTCCAACCCACCCATTGCAAGCCAAAAATTCTTTTATAATTATCAACTGAACCTAAAATTACTTTTTAAATAACATGAAAGATTTAGAATTAGAAAAGGAGTATTCCAAAGAAAAATTCATTGAGAAACTCCGCAGATTAGCAGATTGCCTTGAGGCCAATGAAAATTTCAGAATTATGGTGGATGGCAATCCCATTTATGTTCCAGATAGCGCTGCATTTTCAATTGAATTCGAAAATTCGAAAAATGAGTGCGAATTGGAATTTCAGTTATCTTGGGAAAAATAACAGCCTGAAAAAAGCCTCACAGATGTGGGGCTTTTTAATTATTTACTTTTATTACCCTAGTTATTTCAATCCTTTACAGTGGTAAGAATGAATCAGTAAAACATCTTACAAAGAAATACAACTTTACCATTAAGTTAATCATTTGCCTTTGAACAGCTTAAATAAATACATCCTAATGGAAATGAACCAATGACCAATCTAAGAGAAAAATGGATTAAGGATCAATGTTTATATTCATCAAATTACAATTTCATCGGAATAAGCTCAGAGTCCAAAGGCGATTCGATCTCTATTTCTTCATTTCCAAAATCATCTGATTTCTGAATAATTTTTTTGAATCGGATCATCATAAAATTGTTTAACTCCATTTTAATGACACTTTTTTGAGTCTTATTTTCGCACTCCTGCCTAAGTATGTCATAATTTGATCCTTCTAATGTTAGTTTACCCCAATAATCTGGTTGTTGTTTGGCACCTTCCACAAAAACCAATCTGAAAATTTTGATATGCTCCGCTAACAAAGTTCCAATTTTTAATTTGTATCGATCTAAAACCTCTTTGTTCTTTTCGTCAACCTCAATTGAATTTAAATATTCAATTTCACCATTTAAGAATTTGAACGTTTCTGGCAAAATTGTCGCTACAAGTTTTGTTTGGGCATTTCGATTTGCAGTATCCTTATTGAGTTCAGTAATATTTTTTAAACACCCATCGAATGTCATGAACATGGTATATCGTTTTTCAACCGTATTAAGTTGACTTTCAATTTCACTCACATCCGTAGAACAACTTTGCAAAGTTACTAACATTAAAATTACTCCACTTAAAATTAAAAATATTTTTTTCATCATTAATTATTTGATCCTTAATAATAAAGCTTTGCGGAATTTGTCCAATATTTTGGGGACCTAGTTCCGACTATCAAAAACAAAAATAGGATTTTTTTTCAACAACCAATTTATTTTATTTTTTTCCAAAATTCAAGTTCATATTAAAAAAACAATCTTTTTTTTCCATTATCTGGTTTCAGGATGATTCCAATTGAATCAAAAAAAAAGACACCTGAAAGTTGATAACATCGGTTATTATTCTTTTTTGTTTAAAACGCTCGGTACCACTGAACCATGGGTATCGGAACCGGAACCCACTCTGCGTTGGCATACATGCCCGTAAATCCAAATTGAAAGGCCGACGTCTCCGATTGATGGAACCGTAACCCAGGAGTAATGATGGCTAAACCACTTTTGGTAACAGCTCTCGAATTGCCAAACGGATCCAATTCCGTTGCAGATTTCGGCAAAATGATGAAGGAGTCGAACACCAAAGATACCTTTTTGCCAATTTTCGACATTCCAGCCAGAGAAACCAATGTTCTGCCATCGCGATCCCCCTCGGTCCAAATGGCGCCGTAACCTCCACTGAAATTGATGTTTCTTTTTTCATTGCCCAACGTAAGGGCTGCAAAAGGAAGGATACCACCGTAATCAGGAGCAGCCCATGTACCCGTGCCAATCAATCCTCCCAAGGCAATGTGGAGGTTATCGGCAATTTCGGTGGAATACTTGATGGTAGCAATCATTGGAATCCCAACCCAACTCGTCATTAACCCTACTCCCAACTTATCCGTTACACTGAATTGAATATCTGGACCGAATAAATTCCACTGAATGTATCCGGTTTTCTTTTTCAATGGCAATCCATTGGTCGTAAGAAAATATCGGGTGCAAAATTTTTCTTCCCCAATGTAATTTCCACTTTCACTGAATTCCGACAATTTTACAGCAGTAATTTTCGAAATAACAAACTGCGGAATGAATAATTCACGCCCCTCTTGGGTTTTAAACAGAATTTCACGAGAATTACTCGAAAGAATTTGACCAATCCACTGGGTACCATCCGTTTGCAATACTGAAACGATCTGACCAGAATCAACATTTTGGGCCTCAACCCCAATAACCATGTTGAACAATACAAAGAGGATAATGAACTTTTTCATACTTTTTTTTGTCAAAGGAACAGTTAAAAAGATGAAAAAGATATGATAAAAATCAGCTTTACGAATCCAATAAAATTTGAAGTTCTTTTTCTACCTTTTCCGCTGACGGCAACATTTCTTTCTCTAAAAATTCGTTCAGCGGAATTGCAGGTAAATTCAACGCTCCAAAAACGCGAACCGGTTGATCCAAATAACGGAAACATTGCTCGTTGATGCGCCCTGCCAATGCTTCAGCAAACGAATTCAACCGCTGCTCTTCGGTAAGTACCAACACTTTCCCGTGCTTCTTCACCGTTTCCATCACCAATTGCTCGTCGCACGGGTACAAACTCCTCAAATCAATCACCTCTACCCTACCCGGAAACTTCTTTGCAGCTGCTTCAGCCCAATAAACACCCATTCCGTAGGTAATAACAGCGCAAGAATCCCCATCTTCTAAAGCTTCAACACTGCAATTCAAATGAACCCGTCCTTTTCCAATGGGTACCACATAATGCTCGTCTGGCTCAACGGTTTTAGCACCGGCCGTTCCTGGCACTTTGCTCCAATACAACCCCTTATGTTCAAAAACTACCACCGGATTGGGATCGTAATATGCCGCTTTCAACAAGCCTTTCATATCGGCCGCATTCGAAGGATAAACGACTTTAATACCGCGAACGCTTAGAATGGCGCTTTCAATGCAACCGCTGTGGTAAGGACCTCCGCTCCCGTAAGCGCCACAAGGAACCCGAATAACACTGGATATGGGGAATTTACCACGCGTGAGGTAACAGCTCTTCGACAGTTCAACCACCAACTGATTTACCCCAGACCAAATGTAGTCTGCAAACTGAATTTCTACCATTGGTTTTGCCCCTACTGCAGCCATTCCCGCCGTTGAACCCACCAAATAAGCTTCTTGGATGGGCGTATTAAATACTCGCTCATCGCCGAATTTTTCGGCCAATGTTGCTGCTTCGCGAAAGACGCCACCCAAGGTTCGACCTACGTCTTGTCCGTACAACAAGGCTTCGGGATGCTTGGCTAAAATTTCTTCGCACGCATGAAGGGCCGCATCCACCATCACCACGGGCGTTCTTCCCTCCGGGGAGCGTTCACCCACTTCAGTTGTGATGGGGGTGGGAGCAAATTCGTTTTCGTGAACCGATTCCAACGGAGGATTGGGTGCAGCAACTGCTTTATTCCAATCGGCCTTCACCCGAATTTCGGATTCTATTAGAATGGCTTCCAACGTATCCACGGTAATTCCCGCCGACAAACATTCTTTTTTTAATACAGGAAACGGGTCTTTGGTGGTGTGTGAAGCCAAATCGTCTTCACTTCGGTACCATTCTTTCCTCACACCGGAAGTATGATGTCCCAACAAAGGCACTGCGGCATGAACCAAGATGGGTTTTCGTTTCTCTCGAACGAATTCAATGGCCGTTTTCATTCCTTCGTAACTTTCCGAAAAACTGCTTCCATTGATGCGCATCCGCTTCATTCCTTTGAAGCCAGATGCATATTCGTAGGCATCCATCGCCCGCATCTCTTTGCCCGTTGCAGAAATGCCCCAATCGTTATCTTGAATCAAATAAACAATGGGCATTTGATGCAAAACAGCCATTTGAAACGCTTCGGCAACCTCTCCTTCGGTAACGCTACCGTCGCCCAAAGAGCAAAGTGCAATGGGTGCAATTTCATTGTGCATCAACCCCTGCCGCTCCATGTATTGAATCCCTTGGGCCATTCCAGTCGCAGGAATGGCTTGCATTCCGGTTGCGGAAGATTGGTGTGGAATGGTAGGAAATCCATCTCTTTTTAAGGAAGGATGTCCATAATAAGTTCGTCCGCCAGAGAATGGATCGTCGTTCTTGGCCAAGAGTTGCAACATCAATTCGTATGGCGAAAGGCCAAGACCCAGCAAAACCGATTCATCGCGGTAGTACAAACTAACGAAATCAACTGGATTCAGGTGAAATGCCGTTGCCAATTGAATGGCCTCGTGTCCTTTGGACGTGGAGTGAACGTATTTGGCAATATCCCTATTTTCATCATACAAATCGGCCATAGCACGTGCAGTGCACATCAAACGCCAAGCCTTTTCTAAAATTGAACGATCCATGTTTACAAAGGTACTTCGAAATTTAGAAGGGTGGAAAATGCTTAGCAAAAATGATTTAATTTCGGGTTATGAAATTCATTTGCATTGGAAGAAATTACGCCGATCACGTTAAAGAGTTAGGCAACAAAATCGAGGAGCGTCCACTTATTTTTTTGAAACCCGAAAGTGCCCTACTCCAAAACGGAAAGATTTTTATTCTGCCCGATCATTTGGGGCCCATTCACCACGAATTGGAAATTATTTTAAAGATCAACCGGAATGGTAAATGCATCGACCAAGAATTCGCCCACAAGTATTACGATGAAGTGGGGTTGGGAATTGATTTCACCGCACGAGAATTGCAAAATGAATTGAAGAGCAAAGGCCACCCCTGGGAATTGGCGAAAGGCTTCGACCAATCGGCAGTGGTTGGGCAATTTATTCCGAAAGAAAGGCTTCAAAATCCTGAAAACATTCATTTCTACCTCACCAAAAATGGCGAAAAGGTTCAAGAAGGATGGACCAAAGATTTGATGTTTCAATTCGATTTTCTGATTCACACCATCAGTCAGTATTTCACCTTGAAGATGGGCGATATCATTTTCACGGGTACTCCCGCCGGCGTTGGCCCAGTAAAATCGGGAGATGAATTGATTGGATTTTTGGAAGAACAAGAGTTATTACGAACGCCGATCCGTTAATTGGAACTTGGGTCCTCTTTTTTCAAAACTTCGTTGATTTCGAATAAATTGCGATCCAATTCTCGGCTGTGATTATCAATTTCGTTCATCAACAATTGAACGTCGTCCATCATTTTTCCCTGGTACAAATCTACCAACCCCATGATGGTAGAAAGCGGGCCACGAACGCGGTGAGAATTGTAGTAAGCCACTTCACGAAGTTTGTTGTTTTGATGAATAAGTTTCTGGGTACGTTCTTGAATTTTAGCTTCTAACACCCGGTTAAGGCGATTCAATTCTTCAGATTTCTTTTCAATTTCTTCGTTTTTCCTGTAAATTTCTCGGTTTTTTGCCGTTAGCTTGAGGTTGGCCAATTTCATTTTTCGACTTAGGCGATACGATAAAATTAAAGAAGTAGAAACGAACGCCA
Source organism: Bacteroidota bacterium (assembly GCA_947459245.1). Classification (GTDB taxonomy): domain Bacteria; phylum Bacteroidota; class Bacteroidia; order UBA7662; family CANHCV01; genus CANHCV01. The sequence continues at coordinate 8,902 of CANHCV010000020.1, read as the reverse complement.
GAATAAGCCCCCCAATGATCATCAACAACCGATTGCGCTCGGTGAGTTCTACCATTTGAGTTCGCTCCTGTTCCACCGCTCCCCACTGAAGCGATTTGAAAAATGCCTCTTGATGACCCGTTCTTTCTTCAATGATTAATTGATCTTTCAAGGCAATCAGCTTTTCTTGGTTGGCCAAAATCTTGGGTACATCATTTTGGGCTTTTGCAAGTTGAAGACCCAACACATATGTTTCTTCCTTCACCCTAAAATCTTTCGAATTCTGAACCAATTGGGCAGATTCAGCGTACCAGCGATTTGCTTCAACCCAATTTCCTCGCTTAATTTCAACAGCACAAAGCAGATTCTTACTTTGGGAAATCCAATTTAAATCTTGGCTATTTTGGGCCAATTCTAAATGAGTTTGGGCTTCTTTTTGTGCTGAATTGAATTGATTTAACTGGGAATAAGCGTTTGAACGAAGTTCATGATAAGCCATTTTTAAGGGCAAACTTTTTTGAAACTCTGGAGAAACCTCTACTTTCTTGAGAAGGTCCAAGCCAATCCCTGGCTTTTGAAGATGAATTTGCAATTCAGCCAAATCGGAATAAATGTAGGGCAAAACCAAGTCGAACTTAGATTTTTGAGCAAATTCTACCGCTTTCGTAAAACTCTCATTGGCTTTCTCGTAATTCTTGGAAAGGGAACTGCCTTTTCCCATCAAATGGTAAGCCAAGGTAAAATCGCTATCTCCCCGAGATTTCTGTGCTAACTCAAAACACAAATCACCCAAGCGGAGGGCATTTCGGATGGACCCTACCCGACACGCCTTAATTCCATTGGAATACAGGGTAGAAATGTTTTGATTGGATGAAATTTGCTGATTAGAATCCGTCCATAATTGGGTATTTCGCAACGAATTCTCTACAACCTGACTCAGATTACGGGGTAACGCTTCCGAGTTTTCCTGTTTTGTGGAACAAGAAAACAGGAACATCATCGTGTAAAATGAAAATAATACCCTGAATTTCAATAACATATTTACGAATCGAAGATGCAATATATAAACTGTTTTTTAAATATCAAAACAAAAAGAAAAAGTTGTAGATTTGAAAATGCGTTGGCTCATTCTTGTTTTTTTTGGCATTGGAATTACCTCTTGCCAAGACGACACACCTTACATTCCTGTAACCAATACCGTTTGGCCAAAAATTCCCGAGCATGTACGTGCGCCCAAAACCAATGGATTGCTGATGCAATTTTCTCATTTTTTTTGGAACGATTCCATTGATGGTTTGGATCGACGGTTTCAATCGGACAGTAGTTTTCGGTATTCCTTTAAATTCACCAACATCAAATACGTTGTTTCAAAACTTGAATTAAAGAATCAGTTAGGGAATTGGGTTTCGTTTCCCGAACAATACGGGTTAATCAATCTCAATTTAGGGGTTGATTCCTTTTTTCTAAAGAATATTCCCAATGGCACCTATTCATCGGTTCGTTTTCAGGTTGGATTGGATTCATTAGAAAATCACGGTGATCCTCAACGATGGCCCCAGTTTCACCCCCTCGATCCCTCCTATGGCCAGTTGCATTGGGGGTGGTTGGGTGGCTACATCTTTCATGCAACCGAGGGAAAAATCATTCGGGGCGGACAGGAAAGTGGGTTTTCCTTTCATTTAGGAGGATTGATTAACAGAACCACCGTTGAGCTTCCCATTGCTCCATTTATCGTTTCGAATAACGTTCCCAAAATCCGAATCAAACACGATTTGCATCGGTATTTTTTCGGGAACAATCCAGTAGATTTCAATCAAAATCCATTGTCGAGTCATTCTGAAAACGACACGGTATTCATTGCTAAATTAAAAGGGAATTTACCTCAAAGTTTTCAGGCCCATTAATCCATGATCATGGATTCTCCAGAGGCATTCAAAAACTGGTACTGATTAACTGAAAAAGTAGAATCTGAATCCAGTTTAATCCATTTTCCGTACTTAAAGAACCATTTCATCCTTTGAGAAACAAGGCCTTTGGTGAGGTAGGCATGAATAAACGGATTCACTCGAAGTTGAATGATTTTTTCATTCTGTTCAAAAAAGATTTGTTTGAGGTGGAGTTCCAATTCATCCATCAATTTCATGGACGATTGAATGGTTCCGGTTCCGTTGCAAGACGGGCAGCTTTCGGTTACTTCAACGTTGGTTTCTGGACGAACCCTTTCGCGGGTTAGTTCCATAACGCCGAACTTACCAATAGGGGTAACGGAAGAGGTTGCGCGGTCCAAATTGAGCAGCTCCTCCATTTTGTCAAAAACCATTTTTCGGTGGGTTGGACGCTTCATGTCAATGAAATCGATCATGATCAATCCGCCCATATCGCGCAGGCGAAGCTGACGAGCAACTTCTTCGCAAGCATCAAGGTTGATGTTCAAGACATTCATTTCCTGATCTTCTTCCTTTCGAATTCGGTTTCCTGAATTCACATCGATAACGTGCATGGCTTCGGTATGATCGATCACCAAATAAGCACCGCCAACAAAGGTGACTGAACGTCCGAAAGAGTTACGAATTTGCCGATCAATTTCGTAGACTTCAAACAAGGATTTATCCTTTTTTCGGTAGTGTTTGATGATGTTTTGAAGATCTGGAGAAATTTCGGTGACGTATTTTTTGAGATCTTGAAAAAGAGTTTCTTGATCAACCACAATTTCCTCAAAAGAGTCACTCAATAAATCGCGAAGCAATCCGATGGATCTTTCCTCTTCTTTAAGGATGCATTTGGAGGCCATGGTTACGTGGATATTGGCAAACGCCTTTTCCCATTTCTCCAAAAGGGTATTTACTTCTTTTTGAATATCGTCAACACTAGCATTTTCAGCTGCAGTTCGAAGGATAAATCCGTAATTTTTAGGCTTTACTGCTAAAACGGCTTGTTTGATCCGCTTTCGTTCTTCAAGTTCTTTGATTTTTTTCGATACCGTTACGGAATCGGTGAATGGCATTAAAACCATGAATCTTCCTGGAATGGAAATTTCGGAGGTTAACCGTGGGCCTTTGGAACTGATGGGTTCTTTAACGACTTGCACCATTACCAATTCTCCTTTGTTCATCAAATCGGCAATTTTACCCCCTTTATCGATGAGGGTTTGGATTTGAAAATTTTTCAGGGTACTGTGGTTGCGTTTCCCTTGTAATCGGTCTTGAACAAACTTCCGGTAGGAGTTGTATTGAGGTCCGAGATCGAGGTAATGCAAGAAGCCATCTTTTTCGGTTCCAACATCTACAAATGCGGCATTGAGAGAGGTGGAAAGTTTTTTAACTCTTCCCAAGCAAATATCTCCCACCTGCAAGCCTTTTTGGGATGCATCACGGGTAAACTCGACCAGCTTTTTGTTTTCACAAAGAGCTATTTCCATCGAGTTGTTGGAGGATTGTATGTAAAGTGATTTTATAGCCATAAACAGAAATAGGGCGAATGGAAATTCGCCCTTATCCTAGGGTTAGAAATAATTATTTCTTCTTCTTGTGGCGATTCTTTCTAAGACGCTTCTTACGCTTGTGAGTAGCGATCTTATGACGCTTACGTTTTTTTCCGCAGGGCATAGTTTTGGATTTAGTGTTTAACTTTTAGTTTTTACTTCTTCAATTTGTTTTTGCACTTCTTTTTTCAGCATGGGGTCGTTGATCAGTGATTTGAATTTTTGGAGACAAATCACCGTGCTATCGTTTTTACCTAAGCTGTACAACACTTGAGCACGGTAGTACCAAGCATCGGGGAAGTTTGGGTAATTCTCATTGAGAAATGAAAATCGACCATTTGCTTTATCCAATTGGTTGGATTGGATGGCAAGAACACCGAGGATGTACCATGTTTTTTGGTGTTTGGGATCTTTTTTCAAAATCTCCCTCAACATGGAAACTCCTTTCAAAGGAGCGGGATCGGTCAGTGCTACCGCTTGCGCATAAGAGGCTTGGAAATCCAAATTTTCAGGATCGGCTTTGGTAGCCAATTCCAACGATTGGAGGGCTGATTGAGCAGCGAAATTTCTTTCAGCAGAATCAACCGCATTATCCATGGCTCCTAAGAAGCGCGTTCCCGACTCGAGCAAGTATGGGCCGTTGTCGTTCGCGCTTTTTGCAAGCTGGGAAAATAAAATTCCGGTCATCAACAAATCATTTTGCTGCTCCCAGATTTTTATTTTTTGGAACAACAAGCTATCTCGTTGTTCCCCTTCGGCATTTTCCATCATTTGGTCAATGTCCGAAAGTTTTTGTTTGGTTAGGCTATCTAAAGAACCGAAATGATGAGCATAAACTTCATCAGAAGTAAGTTCTTTCGCAGCTTGTTCCGTGTTGTTTTGACTCTTCTCGTTGGAAACATGGGTTTTAGGAAGAAAGTACAATGCACCTCCCAACGCAACTCCACCAACCAAAAGCCAAATTCTTAAATTCATGCTTTAACAGAACCCTTCACTTGGGAAATGAACATTTTTGAAGCCTTGAAAGTAGGCACAAAGTGGGCTGGAATAACCATTGGCTCTCCTTTTTGTCCTTTTTTGATGACTTTGCGAGCCACTTTTTGTGCGCGCTTTTTCACCACAAAAGATCCAAATCCACGCACATATACGTTGTCTCCCTGAGCCATATTGTCCTTGATTACTTCAAAAAAGGATTCTACAACTTGTTGAACATCGATACGCTCTACTCCGGTCTTCTCGGCAATCTGATTGATTACGTCTGCTTTAGTCACTGTATTAAAATTTAAAATGATGGGTTTTCAAAGGACTGCAAAGATACTTTTTTTTCCTTCAAAAAGAAAACAACTTTTAAAAAAATAGGTCATAACATTACACACAACTTTTTTTACCGTGATCGAGCAATTTTTCAACTGGTACAACCGAGAAGGAAGAATTCTTCCGTGGAGGGAACAACCCGACCCCTACCCTGTGTTTTTATCTGAAATTATTCTGCAGCAAACGCGTGTTGAACAAGGACTTGCCTATTTCCATCGGTTCATGGAGACGTTTCCAACCGTTCATGAATTGGCCATTGCTTCCGAGGAGGATGTGCTAAAGTTATGGCAAGGACTTGGATATTATTCACGAGCTAGAAATTTGCATAAGGCAGCCAAGCATTTGATGGAAGTTCATCATGGAACCTTTCCAACTGAGTTCAATGAATTGATCAAAATACCCGGAGTTGGGCCCTACACCGCCCGAGCCATTTTGGCTTTTGCCTTCCACAAACCCGAAGTGGCCGTTGATGGAAACATCTGGCGCGTTACTTCTCGTTTTTTTGGGCTAAACAACGAATTCCCTTCCAAGAAATCCATGGATTTAACCCAGGAACTTTGGAAAGATTGGGTGGTGCTTCAACCTTCCGTGTTCAACAACGCTATGATGGATTTAGGATCGGGAATTTGCACCCCGAAACAACCGAAATGCGAACAATGTCCGCTTCAATCCCATTGCTATTCCTTTCCATCAGGAGCTTGGGCAAATTTGCCTTTCAAGGAAAAAAAGACAAAAGTGAAGCCCATGACTTTGGTTTACCTCATTTCGATAAAAGAAGAGCAAGTATTGATGAAGAAACGTGCCGAAAATTCGATTTGGGCGAACATGTACGATTTTCCAGAAATGATATTCCCATCTCACTTGGATCATGAAAAAGAAATTTCGGAGGAAATCTCAAAAAATTCACGGGTGAGTGCCATTCATTCGGTGGCAAAACAGTCGTTCCATTTGCTATCGCATCGAAAAATTCAACCATTTTTTTGTTTTGTAGAATTTGTTCCTATCTTACAACTTGAAAGGGAAGAAAAGTGGGTTCCTCTTGAACAAATCCACCAACTCCCCGTTCCAAAAATCATCGAATCATTGATCGCAACATTCTAATTTTATGGGTTCGCTAAACAAAGTAATGCTCATTGGCAACTTGGGGAAAGACCCCGAAATTCGCCACATGGACAATGGAGCGGTAAAAGCTTCTTTTCCACTTGCCACCACTGAAGTATACAAGTCGGCCGACGGTGCACGCCAAGAGCGAACCGAATGGCACAACATCGTGATGTGGCGCGGTTTGGCTAACCTGGCTGAAAAATACCTTCGAAAAGGAAAACAAGTCTTCATCGAGGGAAAACTTACCTCCCGCTCATTTGAAGATCAAAACGGTGTAAAAAAATACATTCACGAAGTGGTTGCTGAACACATTGTTCTCATGTCAACCGAACGCCGTGAGGAAAACCGTGAACCCAATTCTGGATCGGGCGGCGGAAATTTGAACGAGGGTGGAATGGGTTGGAGCTCCGGCGACGACTCTGGTTTTGACGAATTAACATAAGCTTTGGACGATCCTTCCCCTGCCCTGCCTGGTATTCTGCTTACCCCTCTTTTGATCGGTTTAGCAGTTCTAATTCTACTCATTCTTCTTTCTGCGGTAACCTCTTCCTTGGAAGTGGCCATTTTCTCCTTGAAATCCGATGAGAAACAATTGCTCCTTTCTGAAAAAATAGATGAACGATTAAAAAAGTTGTTGGATTCCGATCCTTTTTCAACCCGCATTTTGATTGGAACCTTGTTGCTCACATCCAACATTCTCAACATTTCATCGGTCGTAGCAACGTATTACATTGGTTTCAAAACCTTACCGCTCAATCCTGATAATTTTTGGCACTTTTTGCTTCAATCTACCGTAGCAACGCTTTTGATTGTTGTTTTTGCAGAAGTAGTACCCAAGCATTATGCGTACCACCATCGTATTAAAACCATTCGTTGGGGCTATCCCCTCATCGGTTGGCTCCTTCGAATCAATTATTACCCGGCTCGAATGCTCGCATCTACCACCAAATTTATCGATAAAACCAGCGAGCAACGATCGGCTTCCGTAAGTGTACACGACCTCAACCAAGCCATTGAAATTGCTTTTGAAAACGACGTCACCGATTTGGAAGAACGAGCGCTGCTGAAAGGAGTGGTGAATTTTGGAACACGAACCGCAGCGCAAATCATGCAACCCCACCACAAAATCGTTTACCTCAAAGAAAGTGCTACCTTGGAAGAAGTTCACGCATTCGTTGCCGAACAGAAATTCTCCCGCGTTCCCATTCGAAAAGACGATTACGAAGAATTCACAGGAGTTCTTCATGTGAAAGATTTATACTTCAAACCCAAACAAACATGGAAATCATTGGTACGTCCGGTTTTCATGGTACCCGAAACGAAAAAAATCGACGATCTGTTTCGCGACATGCAGCTTCAGCGCAACCACATGGCCGTGGTTTTAAATGAATACGGAGAAGTGGAAGGCTTGGTTACCATGGAAGATGTTTTGGAAGAAATCTTTGGAGAAATCAACGACGAACACGATGTGGTTGAATCGTGGATCAAAGAAATTTCGGAGCAGCAGTGGGAGGTAAACGCCTCGGCTACCCTTGGAGATCTCGTTAAACATTTTCATTTGCGCGAAGATTACTTCGCACCATTCGAAGGAGAGGTAGAAACGTTAGGTGGATTAATTTTAGAAATCGCCAAAAAAATTCCGAACGAAGGCGATTGTTACCAATACGAAAAATTGCAACTTTGCATCGCAAAAGCAAACGACAAAAAAATTGAAAAAGTACATTTATCGATGTAGCCTTGGGGCTGCCATTCTTCTGGGTGCTTGCACCAACGATTCCTATGCGCCCAAACCCATCGGCTATCCCAAAGTGGAGTTGCCTCCGGCTGGGTACCAAGCATTGGCCGATTCGGTTCCCTTTTCAGCAAACATCGCTAAATCTGCTTTCCCGCGTAAAAAGCCATCCAACCCCGGCGACTATTTTTTGGACATTGAATATCCAACCATCAAGGCGAAAATCCATTTGAGCTACAAGCAATTTGCAGGTAAATCAAAATTGCAGGAAATGATGAACGATGCCTACCTTTTCACCAGCAAGCACCAACAAAGAGCCAATGGCATTTCGGAAAACATCATCCATAATGATGTAAATCGGGTGCATGGGCTATTGTTTTCGGTTTCTGGAAATGCCGCTTCGCCCATGCAATTTTGGGTAACCGACAGCAGCAATCATTTCCTTCGAGGTGCTCTTTATTTCTTTACCGAACCCAACGCCGATTCCCTTAAACCTTATACCCAATTCGTTTCCAAAGACGTTGTTGAATTGATCGGTTCCCTAAAGTGGAAAAAGTAATTTTATCTCTCGAATCGCATTTTTAAGCCTTTTTTTTGCTACACTTTCCAATTTCAATACCTGCTCATTTAGCAGGAGTTATCCAAATTCTTAGGGACATTCATCCCTATTGGTTAAAATTGAAAAACTTTCAAACCTATCCGCTTATAAACGGATAAAACGGTTCCACCCCATTGCTCAAGACTATGGTTCCAAAATTTGAAATCTTTATTGATCAAATTCTGTGAAACATTCGAAAGAAAAACAACTTATTGGTAACCTATTTCATCAATACCAGATTTATCAAAAAAAATAAGCCCCCGATTTCTCGAGGGCCATCATCATTAAAATCCAAGCGTACAACCAATGAGAAAATTTCTTCCGGCTTGCGGATAAAAGAAGTTTTCGGTAACCCTGCTTCCGGCCACATAAGAAAACGTGTAACCGTTGGAAGAAAACTGAGCATTCAAAACATTGTTTACCAACGCATTCATTCGTATTTGAACATCTCCAACTCTTCCAAAATTGTATTCAAAACGCAAGTCATTCACCCAATACGCATCAATCTTTCTACTTTCGTTGGAGGTATTGTCTAAGTATTGTTTCCCAACACGTTGACTCATCCAAACCGCTTTCATGTTCTTCATGGGCGACCATGCCAACTGAGCGCTGCCCACCATGGCCGGTGAAAATGCAATGTCGGTATGTTGGTGCTTGGTAGAATCGTAGGCCATGTTATCGTAATTAAACACCA
>CANHCV010000019.1 GCA_947459245.1 Bacteroidota bacterium | reverse complement strand
TCAGGTTCGCGATCAAACCTACAAACTCACTTCCAAAGAATCGGAATTGCTCAAAATTCTTTGCAACAACATGAATGAAGTAGTTCCCAGAGATGTTGCCCTTCGAAAAATTTGGGGAGATGATACCTACTTCAATGGGCGTTCCATGGACGTTTTCATCTCCAAACTGCGAAAATTGATGAAAGACGACGCCCGCATCGAAATCATGAACGTTCACGGAAAAGGGTTTAAATTGGTGGTTTTAGCGTAATTCTATGTTTCAATTCTACAAGTTCATTGCACCCACCTGGTACCATCGACTTCCCCCAAAAAAATCGTTCGTTTATTTCCTCGATTACCGCAAGCTTCCAGCAGAAATCCAATCCTTCATCGATTTGGATTCCAATTACAAAAGCGAGGCAGGGAAGTACATGGATGCCGCATTCCAAGCATGGAATCGGGGTGTGATGCTGAATGAACCCCAATACGAATTGAAAATTACCGGGTCTATTCCCTTGGCTGACGAGTACCGTTTCGTTAAGAAATATTTCAATCCCTTCTTTGCTTGGTACATATTTTTCATCCAATTCCTTACCCTTCGAAATCCCATCGGTCAATTGCTGGGGATGCTCCAATCTTTGGGGGTAAAGCGCTTGAATTTGTATCAAAAGAGTGTGCCCCTGCCTTCCCTCAAAGAAGGAAATTTTCCTTTGTTTCAGTCCAATCCCTTGGTTACGGTGATCATTCCCACCTTGAATCGATACACCTATTTGAAGGATGTTTTCCGCGATTTGGAGAAACAAACCCATACGCATTTCGAGGTTATCGTAGTGGATCAAACGTCTCCTTCCGATCCATCGGTTTTCGAAGGATGGAATCTCGATTTGAAAGTAATTTATCAAGAAGAAAAAGCGCTTTGGCTCGCTCGTAATACCGCCATTCAACAAAGCAAAGGCGATTGGATTCTGCTGTACGACGACGATTCATTGGTTGATCCCGATTGGATTGAGAATCATTTGAAGTGTTTGGATGTTTTCCAATGCGATATTTCTTCCGGTGTTTCCATTTCAACCGTTGGTGGAAAGGTGCCGGCATCGTACGCCTACTTCAAATGGTCGGATCAGGTTGATACCGGAAACGTTTTATTGCCGAAAAAAATCTTCCGAGAAATTGGGCTGTTCGATCGGCAATTTGAAAAACAGCGAATGGGCGACGGGGAGTTTGGATTGCGAGCTTACCTGCATGGATATTCCAACGTTTCTAACCCGCTCGCAAAAAGGGTTCACCTCAAAGTAGGCGAGGGCGGTTTGAGGCAGATGGGGAGTTGGGATGCCTTTCGAACCAAAAGCTGGAGCAGTCCCCGACCCATTCCCAGCGTGCTCTACCTCACCCGAAAATACTTCGGTACATCAACCGCATTGTATTTGTGCTTTCAAAAAATTCCGCTTTCGGTCATCCCTTACCAATACAAAAGCAATAAGGTGATGGCGCTTTTTGCCTATCCAATCGCCGTAGTCCTTTCTCCAATTTTGATTTTTCAATTGGTGAAAAGTTGGAGGTTGGCCACTCAGAAATTGAAAGAAGGAGCCAAAATTTCACACCTCCAATAAGGAAAACGGAGTCCATGGATTTAGGGCATTCCCCATCGCCCATTCGCTTACCGATTTGATTTCGGAAATAGGCAGCCGGCCTTCGGTGACCGATTCTCCTTCCGGTGTGCCGAAACGAAGGGCCGCAGCTTTGGCGGTGCTCCAAATTCCATCTGCTCCATTCGGATGCGTAAACCATTGCCCTTGGCGTTTCCAAAACAAAGCCGAATGGCATCCTTCCACCAATTCTTCATCTTGATTCATCAGTAAGGCCTCGTCCCAACCCCGGTCGAAAACCTTCTTTTCTACCTGAGCGTAGAAAAACGAGGAATTCAATTTCATCCATTGGTATTTCCCTTTCGGAAGATGCTCGTCCAAAACCAAACCCCCAACCCAGGTTTGATCCCTTTGCTTTTCCCATGGAAATACTTGAACCAGGGTTTCCACTTTTCCACGATTGCCATAATTCACCCCTTCGCCCGTCCACAGATGCGTTCTAACCCGAGCCGAATCGGTGGTAATTAAGCTTTGAATCCAAGTTCCCCATTCGTTTTCTTGGAAAGGAGAGTCAATTCCCATGGCTTCACAACTTTTGGTCCATCGTTCAAAGTGCAGATGAAGCCATGGAATGTGTCGGTTCTCTACCCTTAACGTATCAAAAAAGCCGTCGCCGTACAAGAAAGATCGATTGGTTAGATGAATTTGAACATCATCCATTTTTTTTCTTTGGCCGTTATGAAGAAGGTACATCCGTGAAATCGTTTAACTTTGCAAAAAAAAGGAATTTCATGGCACTACAAAAATTAATTACCCTCGACCAATTCATTATTGAGAAAGAAAAGGATTTTCCTTACTCAAAAGGAGAGCTTTCCAGTTTGTTGCGCAACATTGGTGTTGCTGCTCGAGTGGTGAATTGGGAAGTGCGCAAAGCCGGATTGGCGGGTCTTTTGGGTGCCGTTGGAACCGAGAACATTCAAGGTGAACAACAACAAAAGTTAGATGTTTATGCCAACGAACAGTTCATTTCTGCCTTATCGGCTTGCGGCGATGTTTGTGTGATCGCTTCCGAAGAAAACGATGAATGCATTCCGGTTATCAACGAACAAAGTAAGAATGCCAAGTATGTGGTTTGCATTGATCCTTTGGACGGATCGGGTAACATTGATGTGAATGCTTCGATTGGTACCATTTTTAGTATTTATCGTCGGGTTTCTTTAAGTGGTCCGGGCCGCTTGGAAGATTGCCTTCAAAAAGGAACGGAACAGGTTGCGGCCGGTTATGTGATTTACGGTTCCAGTACCATGCTCGTGTATACCACCGGAAAAGGTGTGAACGGATTTACCCTCGATCCTGCCATCGGTGCTTTCTGTTTGTCGCATCCCGACATGAAAATGCCGCAAGATGGAGCCATTTATTCCATCAACGAAGGGAATTACATCAAGTTTCCTGAAGGTGTAAAAAAGTACATCAAGTACTGCCAAGAGAATGATCCCGCCACCAATCGTCCGTTCAGCTCCCGCTACATTGGTTCGATGGTGGCCGATTTGCACCGAAATTTACTCAGAGGAGGCGTTTTCATGTATCCCGAAACGGCTAAAACGCCCAACGGAAAGCTGCGTTTGTTGTACGAATGCAATCCGTTTGCTTTCATCATTGAACAAGCCGGCGGGAAGGCTTCTACCGGGAAGAGCCGCATCATGGAAATTGTTCCTACCGATCTTCACCAACGTACGCCCATCATCATTGGCTCAACCATGATGGTGGATAAAATTGAAGAGTTCATTCGTGAAGCCGAATAAATCCATCATGAAAAGATTATTCATTTTTCTTGCCATCTTTCTGCCATTTTTGGGAGGATGTCAAAACCAAAATCCCACTACCAAAGTTCAATTGAAAAAGAAACCCATGACCACTACAACCCCATCTCATTTCGATACCGCTACATTTGGAGGCGGTTGCTTTTGGTGCACCGAAGCCATGTTTGCTGAACTTAAAGGCGTTCAAAGCGCTGTTTCTGGGTATTCTGGTGGAATAGTAAAAAATCCATCCTACAAAGAAGTTTGTGCCGGAACAACCGGTCATGCCGAAGTTATTCAGGTGGTTTACGATCCAACGATCATCACCTTTGCTCAATTGATGCAGGTTTTCTTTTTAACTCATGATCCTACTACCTTGAACCGCCAAGGAAACGATATTGGAACCCAGTACCGTTCGGTGGTTTTTTACCGCAACGAAGAAGAGAAACGCATCGCCCAAGAAACCATTGCCGAGGTGGCTACTTCAGGGGTTTACTCCGATCGAATTGTAACAACGCTGGAACCTTTCGAAGTCTTCTATGAAGCGGAAGATTACCATCAGGATTACTTTAGTCAAAATTCCAATCAGCCTTATTGCAGTTTGGTAATCAATCCTAAGTTGATGAAGTTCAGGAAAACCTTCGAATCTCTATTGAAATAAGGATTTACTGGTTTTTTAACGCAGCGGCATATTCGGCTACGGCTTGAATTTCACTTTGATTCAAAATGCCTTTGTACGACGCCATTTTCCCTGAAAGTGATCCGTTTTCAATGATGTAAGCCATGCCTGCAGCATTTAAATTGGATTTGCTGAGATCGGCTGCGCCGTTCGTTCCTGCCTTTCCGTCTGCTCCATGGCAAGCGGTACAAATGCTGGTGTAGATTTCTTTTCCAGATCGGGCGGCGGTGGTTTGTTGAGAGGTAGAAGAGTCGTTCCCGCCGCAAGCAGTAAGAACTCCTAAAAGAGCCATTAGGTAGATTTTTTGGACGCCCATAAAACGTTTCGTTTGAATCCCTCAAATTTCGTTCTTTTTATGGGAGATTTTTTCATCAAATTTTGAAAAACATCTTCGGTTATTTCTTCCCATTGAACCCCTTCCCAAGATTCTTTGGATGCGAAAAGTGGCTCGGAATGGGGTTGAGAAAACCTGTTCCAGGGGCAAACCTCTTGGCAGATGTCGCATCCGAAAACCCAACCTTCCGATTTTCCATTGAATTCGTCGGGAATGCGATCCTTCAATTCAATGGTTAAATAGCTGATGCATTTCGATGCATCGAGGTGGTAGGGCGAAAGCGCTTGGGTTGGACATGCATCGATACAACGGGTACATGTTCCGCAATGATCGGTGGTTGGACCGTCGGGCTCGATGGCCCAATTGCCAATGATTTCTGCGAGGAAAAAATAGGATCCGACTTGTTTTGAAAGCAAAAGCGTATTTTTTCCTTGCCATCCCAAACCCGATTTTTGGGCCCATTGCCATTCCATCACCGGAGCAGAATCCACAAATATTCGACCCTCAAAGGTTCCATAAGTGGGTTCTAGCTCTTTCACCAATTGGGTGAGTTTTTCTTTAAGAACGAGGTGATAGTCTTCTCCATAAGCATAACGGGCAATTTTGAATGCTCCGTTGGACCATTTTTCGGTAGGTGGGAAGTAGTTGAAAGAAAGGGAAATAACGCTTTGAGCACCGGGAACCAATAATCGTGGATCGAGGCGTTTGTCGAAGTGGTTTTCCAAATAGTGCATTTCGCCTTGGTTTCCTTGTTGAAGCCACCGTTCGAGGCGTGGAGCTTCTTCTTCCAGGAAGGTGGCTTTGCTCACTCCACATTGGAGGAAACCCAAGTTTTGGGCCGCATTTTTTAACGGTCCAGCACCGATCATTTATTTGATGCGGTTGTATTGATTGATGTTGTTCGGATCGATTTCCGTAAGGATGGGAAGAATAATCGTTTTGTCTTCGGGAGTTGCTCCCATAAAAGCCTTCATAATTTCTTCTGATTTGGTATTCATCCAAATTTGTTGGAAAACGTTTGCCGGACGAATGCGGTGGGCTTTTTGAATATCAGTGAGGGAAGCAATGATGGCTTTTCGAGCCTGATCGGGCTGTTTGTACATGTTATCAAGCCCATCGCGGTGGTACAGGTAGGTTGCATTTCGAATGGATGCCAATTGAGCATTCATGATTTGGTTGATGATCCAATACCGGTTATTCATGTTTTTTTCGTTCGATTTCCAACCGGCATCTCGTGCATTTTGGGCGGAATTAACGATTTGGAGTGCTTTTTCGAAGTGTTTTGTTCCGCCCAATTTCGAGAAGGAATCGTAATCCATCCCCAAAATAACGTAAACATAAAAACCCAACAACGAGGTTAAGTTGGACGTAAATACTTGATCGTTGAAATCCAAAGGCTGAAATTCTACGTATTCAAAGGTGAATTCTTTGTCGGAATGCAAAAACATTGCTGAATTCATGCTGGAATTGTACACCGGTCTCGAAGCTTGGATTTGAATGCTGGCTTTGAATTGGGTGGGCGACAACCGCTCTTCAATCATGATGTTGAATTGGCAATTGATCTTTTCCTGATTCATGAATTGATCGTTGCTCCATTTCCGGGTGTTTAAAAAGTCGGAAACTGCCGTTTCAAAGGTTTTGTACAACTGCCGGTCGTTGTTATTCACTTGGGTGGAGTTCACCATCACCTTTGCGTTCAACTCTTGTGCCTTCGAATGGAAGATGGAGATGGGAATAAAAAGCAGAAGTAGGAAACGCATCATGGAGCTAAGTTACAATGAAACGATTTTTTGAACGATTAATTTTGCAACTTCTTCTTTGGTGAGAAGCGGCCACGTTTCGCAACCCTCTTCGGTTACCCAATGAACTCTGTTGGTGTCGGTTTGGAATCCAGCGCCTTCATCATTGAGGGAATTCAAAACAATGGCATCGGCATTTTTCTTGATGCGCTTTTGTTGTGCATGTTCCAATTCGTTGTTGGTTTCTAAAGCGAATCCGATGATTTTCTGATGCGTTTTTTGCTGCCCCAAGGTTGCGAGGATATCGGGATTTTTCACCAATTTAAGGGTGAGTTCTTCGGAGGACTTTTTGATTTTCTCGGTTGCCATGGTTTCTGGTCGGTAATCGGCTACGGCTGCAGCTTTCACTACGCCGTTTACGTGTGGGAATACCGATAAACAGGAATCCAACATTTGAAGGGCAGAGGTAACACGAAGGACCTGAATGTTGGGATGATGGGTTTGCAGGGACGTTGGTCCTGAAACGAGGGTAACCGTTGCACCGGCATGGGCTAGCGCTTCAGCGATGGCAAACCCCATTTTTCCTGAAGAGTAATTTCCAATGAAACGAACAGGATCGATGTTTTCGTAGGTTGGCCCGGCCGTAACCAGCCAATGTTTTCCGTTGAGAGATTGGGCCAATTCAAAATGACTTTTCAATGCTTCCACCATTTCTTCCGGCTCCATCATGCGGCCCTTTCCTTCCAATCCAGATGCCAAGAAACCGGTGCCCGGTTCAAGCAGGGAGTTTCCAAACGACTGAAGCGTTTGAATGTTGGTTAGCGTTGTAGGGTGACGGTACATGTCGAGGTCCATGGCCGGAGCGAAAAATACCGGACATTTGGCCGAGAGGTAGGTGGCTAGGAGGAGGTTATCGCAGCGACCGGTAGCCATTTTTGCCAAGGTATTTGCCGAGGCAGGAGCGATGATGAAAACGTCGGCCCATTCGGCTAGTGCTACGTGGTTGTTCCACGTTCCGTCTTCCGAATGGGTAAATTCGGTAAGGCAGGGAAGCTGTGAAACGGTAGCTAAAGCGGTTGGGGTAACAAAAAGATGGGCATCTGGAGTGAGTATGCACTGCACTTCGGCCCCTTCTTTTTTCAATAGTCGAACAAAATGGGGGGCTTTGTACGCAGCAATACTACCGCAGATGCCCAATAAAATCCGTTTTCCTCGGATCATGGATGTATTAACCTTCGTTTTCTTCGCGAATTCTCCATGCGATACGATCTTCTTCGAACTCATCCAAAGCGCGCAAAGCTGGTTTTGGAAGGCGTTCGTAGTATTTGGAGATTTCAATTTGCTCGCGATTTTCGAAAAACTCTTCGATGTTTTCGGAATATTGCGTAAAGTCTTTCAATTTTTCCTGTAATTCCTCTTTCTCCAACGCCTGGATTTGGTTAGCGCGTTGAGAAACAATGGTGATGGATTGGTAAATATTACCAGTGGTAGCATCCAATTGTGCTAAATTACGGGTTTCGGTGTTGTTCTTCATGCTTATTTCTTTTCTGCATTCATCTTTTCCAAAGCTTGATTGCAAGAAGCAAAGATACGTTGGGTTTCGGAAAGGTAGGATGTTTTTGGATATTCTTCTTTGAATTCTTTAAGAGATTGAAGCGTTTGTTCCAATCGTTCTCGTTTTTTCGATTCAATGCTGTTCTGAGCGAGTTTGTAATAGGAGTCAACAACGCGGAAATGAAGATTTTCCTTGTTTTCAACTTCAGGGTAATCGTTCAATAAATTGCGGTAGGCGATGGCAGCTGCACGGAAATCTTCCATTTTGTAAAACAGTTCTGCATAGTTCAACGCCTTTTTTTGAAGGCGATTCCGCAGATCATCCATCATGCTATTGCAAGCTTCAATTTTGGAGCTTTCAGGGTGTTGATTGATGAAAATTTGGATGGATTCCAACGTTTTATAGGTATTGGTTTGGTCCAATTCAAATTCGGGGCAATCGTAAAACATCGCTTGGAGGTGAAGAAAATCGATTTCTTCGGCGAATGGGTTGAGGGGGAAGTTCTGGGCGAAATTTTTGCAATGGTAGGCCGCAGCGTAATAGTTTTTCAAAGCAATTTGGGTGCGGCAATAGTAGTAATAGATGTTTTCGGCATCGGGAGTTCCTTTGGACAAAGTAAGCAATTGGTCCAATAAACCGTCGGCCTTGTCGAACTTTTTATCGTCGTAATACCGAATGGCCGCCGCCTTTTTCTCTTCGTAACTGGTTGATTTTAAGAGTTTATTGTAGCCATCGCACGACATGAGCAAGATGGGAAGGCAGAAAAGCAAAAGGAGATTTCTCATGGGGTTACAAAGGTAACGTTCGATTGAAAAAAATGGTTGTTTAACTTCATATTTGTGAAGAAATGGGGGAAAAAAGCCCGAAAAAAAGGGTTACATTTGTGGAAATTCTAGTGGATATGGATTTATTTGAGAAATTGAAAGGAAAGAAAACCCCTCTTGGTCAACACGCCAAAGAAGCAGCGGGGTATTACATGTTTCCTAAATTAACAGGTGAAATTGCTCCGCGGATGTTTTTCCGTGGCAAGGAACACCTGACGTGGAGTTTGAACAATTATTTGGGTTTGGCCAACCATCCCGAGGTTCGAAAAGCCGATGCGCAAGCCGCGGCCGATTGGGGAATGGCCTATCCCATGGGCGCACGAATGATGTCGGGAAATACCGACTATCACGAAGAGTTGGAGCGTGTTCTCGCCGAGCACGTGCACAAGGAAGATTCCATTTTGTTGAACTTCGGATACCAAGGTATTTTATCGGCCATCGATGCGTT
This sequence comes from Bacteroidota bacterium, assembly GCA_947459245.1. GTDB lineage: Bacteria > Bacteroidota > Bacteroidia > UBA7662 > CANHCV01 > CANHCV01. Next base: position 30,589 of record CANHCV010000019.1, on the reverse strand, counting down.
GGTTGATCGACACGATGTTGTGGTGTACGATGCCGAATCGCACGCTTGCATTGTTGATGGTTTACGTTTGCACCAAGGTCAGCGTTTTGTTTACCTGCACAACGATATGGCCAGTTTGCGCAAGCAATTGGAACGCGCCACCAAATTGGTGAACGAGAACGGACACAAAGGTTCGATTCTTGTCATTACCGAAGGCGTTTTCGGAATGAGCGGAGTTCAAGGCGACTTGAAATCGGTGGTTGAATTGAAGAAAGAATTCGACTTCCGTTTGTTGGTTGACGATGCGCACGGTTTTGGTACCATGGGTGCTACCGGTGCTGGAACAGGGGAGGAGCAAGGGTGCCAAGACGGGATCGATTTGTATTTCTCTACCTTCGCAAAATCCATGGCGTCCATCGGAGCCTTCATTGCCGGCGATCAAGACATCATTACCTTCTTGCGTTACACCATGCGTTCCCAAATTTTTGCCAAAGCTCTTCCCATGCCATTGGTGATCGGAGCTTTGAAGCGCATGGAACTATTGAAAACTCAACCCGAATTGAGAGAAAACTTGTGGACCGTTGTTCACGCTCTTCAAAATGGTTTGAGAGAAAGAGGATTCAATTTGGGCAAAACCATGAGCCCCGTTACTCCTGTTTTCCTAAGCGGATCTTTGGGAGAAGCAACCAATTTGATTTTAGATTTGCGTGAAAATTACCGCATTTTCTGTTCCATGGTTATTTATCCAGTAGTTCCTAAAGGAGTTATCATGCTGAGAATTATTCCAACAGCCGCACACTCACTTGCAGATGTGGAAGAAACCTTGAAGGCATTCACCGCCATTAAAACAAAATTGGAGGCCGGTGAATACCAAAGCGACACCATCGCAGCATTTGATTAAATTTTTTTTGAGAAAATATTTTTTTTTTGGAACTGATTCCCTATTTTGCAATCACAAACACTAAACAATAAACTATGACTAACAAATTTAACGCTCTGAAAGACGCTGTTATGGGTCTCGAGAAGGACTTCGAAAAGTTCTACGACAAAGGAAATGCTGCTGCAGGAACCCGCATTCGTAAAGGATTGCAAGACATCAAAAACATGTCTCAAGAAATCCGTCTTGAAGTTCAAAACATTAAGAACAAAGATTAATCAATACCGATTAAGTTGAAAGGCTGTTCGAAAGAACAGCCTTTTTTATGCTCAGTAATTGAGTTGAGGGTGATTGTTCAGATGATGGTTTTAATTTAAAAGGCTGTTCGAAAGAACAGCCTTTGTTGTTAGAAATTCAAAATGGAGTTGGCATAACATCAATTTGCCAATGAAAGCAGTTTAGCTAAAGTTTTAGATGGATAAGAGGATTAAGACTCAACTCGAGTTAACCTCGAAGGTTTCGATTTCCGGATCACCAATGGAATCTTTTCAACAGTAATCAAACTTTCATCCAAACCGAACCAACGTTCAGGCGATGCCGTTAATCCTTTGATGATCATGTAGGTATTCATCACAAATTGTTGGCCGATGGGCAAGTCGTTTTCGTAGCTCAATTCTTCTTCAACAATAACAAAGCGGAAGTCGCCCAGATAAGGTTTGGTTTTGGTGTAACTGTGGTAATTCTCGTCGAGTTTGATTTCCTCGTTTTTAACCATGTCGGAAATGATTTGACGGAGGTAACTGTTTACCCGTTGTTGAACCCGAAACCCAAGACGCATTTTTACACGGTAAACGTCGTTCGGGTAATGCGTAAACACCTTGTACTCCAACGTGTAGGGTTCATCCGTTACCTCAATATTCACGAACCAATAAAAATCAGCCCGCTTTGGGCGTTTCTCTAAAATGGAGTGAAGAATTTTCGACTCCACCGTATCATCTCCCAGAGCTTTGCTCATGAACACCAGGTGGGTCGCAAATTTGGGAAGGGTTAAGTCATTGCTCAACGCCACCAAATCGTTCCGGTATTTCGAAATAGAAACCAAGTCGGCATAATCGGTTTTGATTTTATGGGCGGCGTAAACCACGAACATCAATAAAAACAAGAAAGCCGAAATGATTAAAGTGATGTAACCGCCTTCCATAAATTTGAAGAGGTTGGCAATTAAAAACCCGCCTTCTACAAACCCGTAAACCCCAAGGAATAAACCAACCAGAACGTACGACCAGCGTTTCACCATTCGCAAATAAATGGCCAGCAAAAGCGTGGTCATGATCATGGTTACCGTAATGGCCAATCCGTATGCACCTTCCATGGCCGATGATTCTTGGAAGTATAGAATGATGAAGACGCATCCCAAATACAGAGCGCTGTTCACCAAGGGTATGTAAATCTGCCCCTTTAAATTGGAAGGGAACTTTACCTTCACCTTGGGGAATAAATTAAGTCGAATGGCTTCAGAAACCAAGGTGTAAGAACCGGTAATCAACGCCTGGCTAGCAATGATGGCCGCCAGCGTGGCAATGCCTACGCCAATAATCAAAAACCAATGCGGCATCACCGAGTAGAAGGGATTGGTGGCCAAAACCTCACCGGTATGGTTCAACAGGTAAGCGCCTTGTCCCATGTAATTCAGCAACAAGGCTAATTTTACAAATCCCCAACTCATCTGAATGTTCTTCTTTCCGCAGTGGCCTAAATCGGAATACAAGGCTTCGGCCCCGGTGGTACACAAGAATACCGCACCCAAGATCACGAAACTGTTGGGCGATTCGGTTAGCAAACGGTAAGCATAAACAGGGTTGATGGCATTCAGAATGTGCGCATTGAACGATAATTGGTAAATTCCCAGAGCCCCCAACATGACAAACCAGAGGAACATCACCGGCCCAAAACTTTTTCCAACAATGGCTGTCCCAAACCGTTGAAACAGGAAAATACCCGAAATGATCGCAATGGTAATGGTAATTGTTTCCGTTGTGGTAATGGCCGGATTAACTTGGCGTAAACCTTCAATGGCCGAAGAAACCGAAATGGGCGGAGTAATGATTCCATCAGCCAATAAGGTAGCTCCTCCAACCATGGCCAAATAAATGAGCCACGATTTATTTCGCTTCACCAAAGAGTACAAAGAGAAGATTCCTCCCTCCCCATTGTTGTCGGCTCGCAGGGTTAAAATGATGTACTTCAGGGTTGTTTGGAGCGTTAGCGTCCAAAAAACACAAGAGATTGCTCCATAAACAGTAGATTCTTGGATGGGGGCACTTCCCATGATGGCCTTCATCACGTACAATGGCGAAGTGCCAATGTCGCCATAAATAATTCCAAGTGTAACCAACAAACCGGCAGCCGAAAGGCGATGGTGATTTTGATGCGACATTTTCTTAAAATAGTGGAGCAAATTTAATGGACTTTTCGGAGAAAATGCAATAAAAAAGGGGCTGATTTCTCAGCCCCTTTTTTTGGTGTTGTATCAATTATTTGGTGAATTTTTCCAACGATTGAATTCCATTGGAAACCACATTCAAGAAGTAAATACCTTGAGGCAATTGGCTAGTAGAAATCTGAAGGATTGAACTTCCTTTTCCTAGAGATTTGGTCTCTTTTTGTACCAATTTGCCCGTTACATCCAAAATAGAAACGGTGGCAATTTCAGATTTCGAAGTTGAAACTGTTACATTCAAAACATCTTGAACGGGATTCGGATAAACAGATCCAATAACTACCCCGTTTTTGTTGAAGGTTACAGCCACAACAACTGAATACGTTGATGCTCCGTTGAAATCTACTTGCTTGATGCGGTAGTACATGGTAGATCCTAAAATGGAAGCATTTTGATCGGTGTAGGAATAATTTCCACCCAAACTTCCTTTGCTTTCTACGATACCTACGGATTCGAAAGATTTTCCATCCAAAGATCGTTGAACATCGAAGTATTGGTTGCCTTCTTCCGAAGCGGTAGCCCAAGTAATGATGGCATTCTGATCTGCGTTAACTCCTTTAACCGACATCCAAGTTACTGGAAGTCCGGTGCCGTTTCCAATTCCGAATGGAGAGAAAGAACCCGTGTAGCCGGTAAACGTTACCGATGTTCCACTTACGAAGTTGCTCGCAGCAACAGCAGGCATTTCCCATTTTCCAGTTGTACTGTTGTAATGATTCAAGATTGGATTAGAAACGGTTCCCGATTCCTCTGATGAGCCATTCCAAACAAAAGTAAAATCTACTCCTGAGCCTCCATTGGCGGTAGCCTTAGAAATGTCCCAGGTGCGCTTCACGCGATCTTTGATGGAAGCTGTTCCCGAGGAGCCATTGGCGAATACTTCATCCAAAACACGAACAGAAAACTCATCGGCGCTGCCAGAATTGTTTTTGATTTGAACAGGATTGTAAGCGCCGTTTCCGATCGGGAAGTTTTGAGTAACTCCATTGGCGATGGATTTATTCAATTTGCCTAAACCGGTAGATTTGAAGTAAGATGAAGAAGAACCACCAGAAATATTTCCGATCACGGTTAATTGGCTATCAACGGTGGTCATCATTCCTAAATCAAAGGTTAAGTTACCTTGGATATTCAAGTTAGAGGTAAGAGCAACATCGGCAGAGGAATTCATGCGCACATGGTTCACGTTGGCTGCGAAGATGGAGCGATTCAAAGAAAGATTGCTGGAATTTTCAAAAACAATGGAAGCAGAATCTACACTGATTTTTCCATTGGTAGTGGTAATGCTGGAACCTGCAAGAGTTAGTTCATTGGTTCCAACGATTAAGGTACCGTTGTTCAATTGTACAGAGCCGGTAATTTTTAAATTACTTCCTAATGTTACGGTTTTATTGGTAGCGCCCGATAAATCCAAAGTAAGGTTACCAATTTGGTTAGAAGTTGCATCAAAACGAATGGTTCCTAAATTGGCATTGGCAGCGCGCGCCAAATAAACATCGGTTGAATCGGTCGTAGCCAATTTTCCGGTGGTGTTGAATACAAACGCTGCACTTGTTCCTGAGGTGGATGGGAATAATTCCAAATCGGCAGAGTTCAATTTCAAGGTTCCGTTGTTGGCAACGTTTAATCCGCCACCGCTTGTATTTCCAACCCAAACTTTGGTTGCGTTTTGAACGTCAACCGTAGCGTTAGCTGGTACCGAAATGCGGAACCAACGAACATCGTTTCCTGCTGCACTGATGATTTTGGTAGCACCGGAGGTATCGGTGAAATTCAAGGTGATGGAATTGGCTGTCGCTGGTGGGGTAACCGTGCCCAAATACGTTATGTTTCCTGCAACATTCAAAGTGGTAAACGATGGATTACCGCCATTGATGGTCACGTTATCCAAAACCAAATCGCCTGCAATGTTGATGTTTCCACCAGCAAATGTTTTTGTTCCAGTTCCCGTTAAGGTTAAGTTTTTATAATTACCTGCTGTTACTGTTGTAGAAATATTTTTGTACTGCAACGTAGAATTGGTTCCTTGAGTTCCGATGGTTGGTTGAACGCTTGATTCCATGACCAAGGTAGCATTGGCATTCAAATCAACATTCCCAGTTAAACCTCCATTGCTGCTGATGCTCAATTCGATGGCATTGATGCTATCACCAATGATCATCTTGCTGGATGTACCTGAAATAATAAGAAAAGTATCCAAAACAACCGAAGCGCGATTCGTTAATACATACGTAGCTCCACCGGTTGTAAAGTTCAAAGGAGATGTTCCTGTTCCATCGGTATTGAATCCCCAAGTGGAAAGATCTTGCAAGTTTCCACTGGCTTTCGAATAGAAAATGCCTGAGCGAACGCCGTTAACGGCAACGGTTTTGGAAGTTGCACCGGTTGAAGTAATGTTGATGTTCCCAGCATAACTTCCAAGATTGGCTCCGTTCAAACGAACATAAACCGTAACCGGACCATTGGTCACCAAACCGCTATTTACAGCCAATGTCAAAGAATCCGAGAAATTCGAAGTCGCATTGTCGGAAACTTCAAATCCTGCAGGAGCTTTAATTCCAACGTCTGAAGTTAAGTATTGACCATTTACAGTGAAAGATTGAGTAGAAGTAGGAGTAGAAGATGATTGGTTGAAAGCGCTAAAGGTTACGTTTGGAACCACCAAAGTAGGCTTGAAGTTAGGTTCAACAAAACCGTTGATTACCAAATCATTCCCCGTTTTGGTAGCAATATAAGTTGTTCCAGAAGTTGCCGTTGCTCCCCAAAGTACCAAACGCAAGGTAACCGTTGTTCCTTCTTCAATATTTTGCAAAGCAGCAATGGAAGTCATGTTGATCGGAGCAATGGTATCGCGAACTGTTCCAGATCCCGTTCTAACAAAAGCCAATTGAGGACCAAAATCTACGAAACCGTTGTTGTTGATTTGGTATTGCCATTGTCCTGCATTGTGTCCGGAGTTCGAACGACGAACCCAAAGGGTATCGATCAAAGAAAAAGAAACCTTGCGATTTGCTTTTGGAGAAACGGTGAAACTCCAGAACGAATTGCCCGAAGTTGCAGCCGCCTTGGTTGAAACCACTGGGCCTGATCCTCCCCAATTATTACCTGCAGCAGTGGGATTAGTTCCGAATCCAGAACCTCTCGTAAGTCCAGTTAAGGTTAAGTTGGTATCTGAAACACCAGGAGTGAAAGGTGAAGGGCCGTAGTTGGTTAATCCGTTTACTTCCCAAGCTGCGATGGTAGAAGCCACCCGGTTAATGGTTAAGGTTTGATAAACAGTCGTAGCAGAATCGTAATTGCTATTACCAACTTGCGTTGCGGCAATCGTAACGGTGCCATAACTGGCAATCGTAGCAGTTGTGCCGCTGATCTTCAACATATTCGTATCCAACGATGCGAAACTTACCGAAAGACCAGAAGTGGCTGTTGCCGACAACGAAAACGGAGCATCCGTAGAATTCTTCGCAGCCAATGCTGGGAAGTTGATCGTTTGAGATGCCTTGGTAATATCGGCCGATAAGCCGGTTGGTTGCGTTAATGAATAGTTAGAAGCATGGGCGCCACCTAAGGATAAGTTGGCCGTTACCGCGATTCCAGTTCCTGCGTTGGCGGAAGCAAACGTTCCTCCACCGCTAACCGTTACGTTATCAGAACCTACGATGCCGTTCAAGGTTGCTCCAGTAATAGAAGCAGTGGTGTTTCCATTGTAGATTTTGTTTTGAGCAGTTGCTCCAGAAACGGTAAGATTTTTAACCGCTACCGTTAGGGTTTGGCCCACCGGATTCGCTGCGTTGTAAGTGCTATTACCACCTTGATTGGCGGTGATGCTGGTGGTTCCAGGTCCAACAATGGTTACGGTGTTACCAGAGATCGTTGCAACTGAAGTGTTGCTGCTGCTGTAGGAAACCGATAAACCAGAGGTGGCCGTTGCTGAAAGATTAAATGCAGCATCTCCGTAAGTTACCCCAGAAAGTGCGCCAAACGTAATAGTTTGATTGATTTTAGCAGTATCAATGATGCTAGCCGTTAAGCCGGTTGGTTGGGTTAAAGAATAATTGCCCGATGCTCCACCAGAAAGAACATAACCCGAAACGTTTACCGGAATATTGGTTCCCACTGCAGAAGAAGTGAATTGAGCTACCGGACTTCCAGAAACGGAAACGGCATCACCCGAAATTACTCCCACCAAAGATGGAGTTCCAACGATGGTTGCAGTCGTATTGCCATCCAAATTTTTATCTGCAATGGAAATTCCGCTGATCGTTAAATTCTTTGAGTTGATATCTGCAGAAAGAGAAGGTTGAGTTAAAGAGTAATTGCTGGAGGAAGTACCGGTTAAGGAATAACCCGTAACCGAAACCGCAACATTGGTTCCAATGAAGCTTTGTGCAAAAGTAGCGGTTGGAGTGCCTGTTACCGAAACCACATCGCTGCCAACAACGCCCACCAACGATGGGGTGCCGCTTAAAGAAGCAGCAGTGGTATTGTCGTAAGTTTTATTATCGGCGGAAACGCCGGAAATGGTCAAGTTTTTAGTAGAGACCGTATTTCCAGAACTTGTGGTAGAAACCGTTTTGGAGGTAGCGTTGGTAGAAGTAAGAGAAATGCTCACGTTGTTGTAATTTCCAACAACAGCAGATGAAGCTAAACGAACATACAAAGTTCCATTTACCGCATTCGAAGAAGGAGCAAACGTTGCAGTGCTTCCATAAGAAGTACCGTTGTTAGATACTTCAACACCAGCGTTGGGAGAGGTGGCAACGATGTTGGCCGTTAACCCGCTTCCGGTTACCGTAACGGTTTGAGCCGAAGAAGCTGTTCCGTACGTAGAAGTCAAGGCTGATGCCAACGTAGCTGAAGAAACGGAAATGGAAGCGGAAGAGGTACCGGTTAATTTGATATCATCCAAACGAATGGATTGGGTACCCGATTTTACAAAACGAATTTTCAAACCGTCGATTTGGGCTCCCGCAGGTAAAGTCAACGTTTTAGATAAGTACCAACCAGTAGCAGACGTAGCTGTTTGATTGAACAAGGCAGTTGCAGTATTTGCCACGTTTACCCAAGAGGTTCCATTCCAATAATCTACAGAAAAAGTAGGGAGAGCAGTTCCAGATTCTTTTCGATATCCAAAATTAAGTTGCAGATTTGAATATGTTACAGCATTGATTCCTTCGATTGAAAGTCCAAAAGACCCCGAGGTTCCTGAGAAAAATACGTTTCCACTTCCAGAAGCACCTGCATAGGTGGAAGAGGCATTCGTTGTTCTTACATCCGAGGAAGCTACTTGTCCTGAATCGAAAACCAACGTTCCTTGGTTTTGCCAACCGGTGTAAACACCTACTTTGGTTGTTCCCGAAGGAGATCCAACACTTTCACTGAAAATGGTGGTTTGCCCGAAGCTGCTCAATATCCCCGTAAAAAACAGAAATAAAAATCCAACAACGACCTTTGTTAAGGAGTAATTTTGTTTCATAAAATTCAGTTTTAATTTATTTGGGAACAAAGGTAATTCCGAAAGGTTCATTTTACAAAAAAAAGTAATGTGAAATTTGTGTTAAGAACAAGGAGTTTAATCACATGTTTTTCACAAACCATCCAAAAAATTGAAATTTTGCCGCATTTTAAAATGCTAAACGAGACAAAAAATGACAAATCTATCCTTCACTGAAATCGTGCACACCCGCCGCAGCGTTCGCGTTTACCATTCAACCGATTACAACCCCGCCGCCGTGACCAAAAGTTTGGAACTTGCAACCCTTGCCCCCAACTCTTCCAACATGCAATTGTGGGAGTTTTACCGCATCTCCTCCGCCGAAATGAAATCCCACGTGGCCGAGGCCTGCCTCTCCCAAAACGCAGCAAAAACCGCCCAAGAATTCGTTGTTATCGTAGTGCGCCCCGATCTTTGGAAATCCCGCGCCCAAGCCAACGCTCAACATTTGCAAAAAGACGAGAAGTCCAATAAAAAGAACTTCACCGGGTTGTCGAGGGTTCAATACTACCAAAAACTCATGCCTTTGCTCTACAACAACGATTGGCTTGGGATACGTGGCCTCCTCAAAAAAATCTACGTTACCCTCAAAGGAATTTCCAAACCCATCGTTCGAGAAGTAACCGGTGCCGATATTCGCGTAGTAGTTCATAAAAGTGCCGCCCTCGCAGCCCAAACCTTCATGCTTTCCATGGTGGCCGAAGGACACGATACCTGCCCCATGGAAGGATTCGATTCGAAGCGGATGAAAAAAATCTTGAATTTGCCCAGCAAAGCCGAAGTGAACATGATCATTTCCTGCGGTAAACGCTTGCCCGAAGGCATTTACGGAGATCGTTTCCGGATTCCTATGGAGGAAGTTGTTTTTCAGCGTTAAACAAAAAATCCCGCCGAAGCGGGATTTTTGAGGTGGTGATGGACGGAATCGAACCGCCGACACAAGGATTTTCAGTCCTTTGCTCTACCGACTGAGCTACATCACCAACGTTTGGGACTGCAAAAATAGAACATCCGTTCTTATTTCCAAATCTTGCCGGAAAAAAATCTTTGTTTTTTTCCATTTCCAAAAACATTCCCCCTTTTCGGTGTTCTATTTCGAGTTTAGTCCGTTAATTTGCAACTTGAAATTGTAAAATCATGATGTCCATCCTAGCATTTATACTCGTTTCAGCTGCAGCGATTTATTTCTTCGCCAAAAGAATAGTATCCGTTCGCCGAAACATCTTTTTAGGAAGAGAAGAAACCATCAACGATCGCAGCTCAGAACGTTGGGCGCAAATGACCCGTGTTGCCCTCGGCCAATCCAAAATGGTGGTGCGCCCTGTAGCCGGATTCTTCCACATTCTCATTTATGTAGGATTTGTGCTCATCAACGCCGAGGTTCTGGAAATTTTCATCGACGGATTTACCAACCAACACCGCATTTTTGCGCCTTTTCTCGGTGCTTTCTACGACGTTCTTATTTCTTTCTTCGAATTGTTGGCTCTCGGTGTGATCATCGCTTGCATTGTTTTCTTGGCTCGCCGATGGGGGGGATTAAAGCGATTCAAAGGCTTGGAAATGCAAGGTTTCCCTACCCGAGATGCAGCCATTATTCTGATCGTTGAAATTATTTTGATGAAGGCTTTGTTCATCATGGACGCGGCCGATATGAAACTTTCCAATGGAGAGCACTTCTTTTTGGTTAGTTCTTGGTTCAGTTTCTGGACCGAATGGTTTACCCCAGCTCAATTGGAAACCATTTCCCACACAGCGTGGTGGTTCCACCTTGTAGGTATTTTCGCATTTTTGAATTACGTTCCTTACTCCAAACACTTCCACATTTTCATGGCATTTCCCAACACCTGGTACGGTTCCTTGGATCCAGCCGGAAAATTGAACAACATGGAATCGGTAAAAAGCGAAGTAAAAATGATGATGGATCCCAACGCGAATCCATACGCCGCTACCGACGCTCCACTTGCTCGTTTGGGTGCCAAAGATGTGCAAGATCTTTCTTGGAAATCGTTGATGGACGCTTACACCTGCACCGAGTGCGGTCGCTGTACTTCCGTTTGTCCCGCAAACCAAACCGGTAAGAAACTCAGTCCTCGGAAAATCATGATGGATACCCGAGACCGTTTGGAGGAAGTTGGAAAGAACATCGACCAACATGGGTTAGAGTTTCAAGATGGAAAATCGCTTTTAGGGGATTACATTTCCATCGAAGAAATCAGAGCTTGCACCACCTGCAACGCCTGCGTGGAGGCATGTCCGGTGCTCATCAATCCGGTGAACATCATTGTAGATCTTCGTCGCTATTTAACTTTGGAAGAATCGAACATTCCTGCAGAATGGGGAATGATGAATACCAACATTCAGAATAACGGTGCGCCTTGGAAGTTTCCGGCCACCGATCGTGGGAATTGGGCTCAAAATAACGGATAATCGCATGACATCAAGCATTACAACCATGGCCGAAATGGCCGCAAAAGGAGAAAAACCTGAGATTTTATTTTGGGTAGGATGTGCCGGAAGTTTCGATGAGCGAGCCCAACGGGTGAGCAAGGCTTTCGCTCAAATTTTGAACGATTGCGAAATTTCTTTCGCCATTTTGGGTTCGGAAGAAGCCTGCACGGGCGATCCCGCCAAACGCGCTGGGGACGAAATGACTTTTCAAATGCAAGCCATGATGAACATCCAAGTTTTGGATGCTTACGAGGTTAAAAAGATTGTTACCGCTTGTCCGCATTGCTTTAATACCCTAAAAAACGAGTACCCCGATTTGGGTGGGAACTACGAAGTGATTCACCACAGCACGTTGCTGCAGCAATTGATCAACGAAGGCCGCATCAAATTGAAAGATGGTGGAGCGTTCAAAGGGAAGAAAATTACCTTCCACGACAGTTGTTATTTGGGACGCGCCAACGGAATTTATGAAGCACCGCGCTCGGTTTTGGAAGCGCTGGATGCCGATTTGTTCGAGATGAAGCGCGCCAAGAAAAACGGATTGTGTTGCGGGGCCGGTGGCGCGCAAATGTTCAAGGAAGCAGAGCACGGCACCCACGAAATCAACCACGAACGCATGGAAGATGTGATGGAAATTCAACCCGACGTGGTTGCGGTGGCTTGTCCGTTTTGCATGACCATGCTTCGCGACGGCGTAAAACAAAAGGAACAAGAATCAAAAATTGAAGTGCTGGATCTCGCCGAAATCGTGGTGAGGCAGAATGGGTGATTTTTCTGTTCTAGTGTTTTTTTAGAGGGTTTCAGATAATGCGCTGTTGCCTGTTGCTCTTTTTTATTTCAATCGGATAATAGTGTCAAGTTTGATCATCGTCACTTCCTTTTTCATATCCCTCGTAATAATAAGATTGCTCGATACCCTTAAAAATGATTTCTCGATTGTTGATGTCATCGGTTAAGTTGTCCATGAGAAGAAAACGCAATTCAAGATCGTTAATCGGGCTTCTTTCCATGGCTTGTAAATAAAGTGTTTTGTCAACCAATTGCCAGTTGACCAATTTCTTCAGCCTGTTTTTTAGAATCATATCCAACCATATTCGCATGGTCCTTCCGTTACCTTCCAAAAAAGGATGGGCAATATTCATTTCAACGTACTTGGAGATGATTTCTTCGAAAGTAGTTTCTGGCATTTGTTCCACTTTCAACAAAACCTCCTTCAAATACAAAGCCGTAGCAAATCTGAAACTGCCTTTGGAGATGTTTTGTGTTCGAACCTTTCCAGCAAATTCGTAAAGCCCATCAAACAGGTACTTGTGTATTTCTTGTAATCCTTTGGTTGTCCCTGTTTCAATTTTATCAATATCGGCAGTTTCAAACAAACGGTAAGCTTTTTCAATGCTTTTCTGGTCTATTTTTTTCATCTCTAGGGTAAAGATATTTAACGATGAGGTTTTAAAAACCCTTCAAAGTAAAAACAAAGGAGAAATATACTTTGGGTATTCCAATTCGGTTTTGTTTTCAATCGGGGCAAAGGGTGAAACTCTGCAGAATGTACGATTGGAAATTTCTCCTAGCATAAAACTTTCGAAATGATTGCCTAAAAGGACGGAAGTGTTTTTTAATTTTTTAGATTTCTAATTGATGGCTTAAATCCATTCTTCGGTGAAGAATACGAATAATTTCAATGAATTCATCCTTACTTTTTCTTCCTATGATAAAATGCGATTTAACTCTAAACAAACGGTATCCCAATTTGATATGATTCAATTCGGTTCCACTTTCAAAATTTAGGGTCATGCGCTCAATTTCCTGAATAATTAATCGGTAGTAATGGTTAGCTTGCTGTAAAGACTAGTGCTCTAGGGTGTATTGGAAAATGTTCTCGAGGTCATTCAATGCAACCGAACTAATTCGAACATTCACTTGGATTGGAATTTTTTGTGAAGGCTTTTCAAGTGGGCTTCAGGATCGAAATTGGAAATCATTTCACCTTGTTCCCCTTTTTCAATGGCTTCCTTTAGAAGCTTTATCTTTTGTCCTTCCAATTCCAACAATCTCAAGGCCGACCGAATCACCTCACTAGCTGATTGGTACCGCCCTGTAGAAATTTCTTCTTGAATAAAACGCTCGAAGTGATCGCCCAAAAGGACGGAAGTGTTTTTTGCCATCACGGTCATTTTTACCGAATATACCAATAGTTGGTATAGCTACAAAGGGGGAAGAAAATTTTAGCGGTAGTAAAAGAAAAAAGTAAACCTAACTTATCCCCCCAACTCACAAAACTCCTGAGTTCCAAACCAATCTTTCCGGTTGCGGGCGATCCATCGGTAAACACCATTTCTTAAAAATCGGGGCAGAAACCAACCCATCCGCAGCCAAGCATACTTCCAACCCAAAAAGGGAACCACCTTCAAGGCCGCATCCGATTCAACATAAAACCGGTTGCCATCCCAGAATAAAACCGAGTCGTTGTCCGGTTTTTGAGGCTCAATCTGACTAAAAAAGTCTTGCGCTAATTTGCCTTGCACGGCAAGGATTTGAAGCTGACCGTTGGTTTTCTTCATTAACCACCGGCCTAACCGACTGCATAAAACACACTCCCCATCCAAAAACAAGAGGGGAGCAGCCATTACACTCGAACGTCGTAGTTGATCACCAAATCGCTGCTGGCCGGAACAGCACAACACGTTAGGCATGCACCCGCTTCAATTTCCGATTGAGATAAGGATTCTTGTTGATCAGAAATTTTCATGCTGCCTTTTTCTTTGGTAGCTCGGCACATTCCGCAAATGCCCATCTGACAGGCATAAGGCAAATCCAATCCAGAATCGATGCAGGCATCCAAAATAAACTGACCTGGACTTACCCGAATTTGGTGGGTTTGTCCTTCATAAATGATGCTTACATCTGTTGGTTCGTCGGGATTAAAACTTGCAGTCGCTTCTACCTCAACCTCCATGTCCTTGGGATCGGAGAAAAAACTCTCCTTATGGATGTTTTCGGCAGGAACACCAAGGTTTCGAATGGCTTGAATTCCACCGTCCATCATGGCTTGAGGTCCGCACAAATAATAATTGGCACTCAAAGAAGCAGATATTCCCAAGAATTCGAAAACATTGCTAAGGAATTCCGGAGTTAGTCGAGTAGCTACACCGTCCCAACCTTCTTGAGGTCGGCTCAAAACGTGGAGAACCGTTAAACGATCAGCGTGTTGAGCCGCCAAAGCATCCAACTCATTTTTAAAAATGATAGTTGATTGGCTAGTATTCCCATAAATCAAAGTAATCGGTCCACCTGTTCCCAACAATGCCGTTTTAATCATCGATAAAACGGGGGTAATTCCACTTCCAGCCGCAATGAAAACCAAGGGTGGGTAGTTCGATAAGTGGGAATTCAAGGTAAAACCACCGTAGGGCTTCATCACCTCCAAAACGGCGCCTTTCTCGGCGTAGTCGTTCAAAAAGTTCGACATTGAACCGCCATTTACCCGTTTTACGCAAACGCCCAAACGAGGAAGTTCGGAAGGTGCGGTGCAAATGGAATAGCTGCGGCGAACCGATTTCCCGTCGATGGGGATATTGAAGGTGAGAAATTGCCCAGGTTGGAAACTGTTGATTTGTTCCGAAGTGGGTTCAAAATAAATGGCGATGGAGTCGGCCGTGGTTTTCACGACTTCTACAATCGGAAGATGCAAGGAATCTGACATATGGGGTTAACCTGAAAATTCAAAAAATGTTTGCAAAGATAATCAACCAAATCGATGGCCTACCCAGAAGAAGCGCCGGCTAACGAATTCGGAATTGGTGAAAACTCCGTTGCCGGCTGGATTTCCTCCAGTCAGGTGAAAATCGGAGAAAGCGGCGTTTTGATTCACGTAAACGCCTCCATGGTAGTTGAAACAAACCTGCGCCCCCACCATTTCCATGGTTTCGGCTACGGTTTGCATCACGGTTTCATCGGTGGAATAACATCCGCAGCTGATCATGCCGTGTTGTTTTGCCAATCCAGCCGCCGTTTTCAAAGCCGCATCAAAACCGTTGGTTTCTACCAAAAAAACGATGGGCCCAAACCACTCTTTGGAGATTAATGGTAGATGCTGGGTGGTCGTACCCAAAAGGGTAGGGGAGGTGAGAACAGCCTCCGGGAATTCTTCGTTTTGGGCGGCAGGAATTTCCGGCCAACGGGTAACCCCCGGTTGAATTTGCGCCTCCGCTCTTTTTCGTAGCAATTGGTCGTTGCCCAAGGCGCAACTGGCACTGCTTCCAATTTTGGGATGGGTTAATAACCCCGAAATGGCCGCATGCAAATCATCTCCAAATTGCTGAAGCGTTTTCACTCCCTCATTGGTTTCGATGCCTTGTTGTGGAATGAAAAAGTTTTGGGGAGAAGTGCACATTTGTCCGCTGTACAACGTAACAGCAAAAGCAAGGTTTTGAATCATCCCTTGGTAATCGTTGGTGCTGTGAATGAGAACCGAATTAACTCCGGTTTTCTCGGTGAAAACCACTTGATTGCTGAGGATCGATTGGGCTTCAATCCAATTTCCGAATCCTGCATTCCCGGTGTAATCCACCAGGCGAACATCGGGGTGTTCCACCAAATCTCGGGTGATGGGAAACGTTTGGGTGTCGCAGGCCAATTGAACGGTGAGCGGATTTGCTCCAGCTTCTTGCAACGTTTTCTGAAGGATGCTCACGTAAATGGCGATGGGTAAAACCGCTTTGGGATGAGGTTTCATCAAAACAGGATTTCCGCAGATCAAGTTGGCGAAAATTCCGGGTAAACTATTCCAAGTTGGGAAGGTGGAGCATCCGATGACCAACCCCACGCCACGAGGTACGGCTTTGAATTTTTTGGTAACGGTTAGCGTGGATTTCGATTGAGGTTTTTCCCAACTTACCGATTGAGGATAGCGATTCAACTGCTCGTATCCTACGGCCAAAACTTCCAATGCGCGATCGGCCGCATGGGGCCCCGAGGCTTGAAAAGCCATCATGAGCGATTGGCCGGTGGTGTGCATGGTGGCGTGAGCAATTTCGAAAAATCGTTCTTGAGCCCGGTGCAAAGCTTCGAGCAAGATTCCGGCGCGGTCGTTCACCGAAAAATGACGCCACGTTGCGCCCGCTTGATTGGCTTGTAGCACCAATAATTTATCAGGGAAAATGGGGTATTTGATTCCGATGCCGGTTCCCAACCAAGGAGAAATCTCTTCCCCTTCAAACCGAGAGGGTCGGCTTTGCAACAATTCATCAAAATCGGTATTCATTTTCGACAAAAATGCCAGTTTTCCTTTTTCGTCGGCATCCGAAGGATAATCCTTCGGATTTTCGGGGAAAGGCGTATAAAATCCGCGATTCTTTTCAGCCTTAATGGCCTCTTGAAGCAAAGTGGAATGTTGATTAAACCAGGAAGATGCGATCATGTTACAGGATTTGATTGAGGATGGGTTTTACGCCATTGATCACGAATTGAACACCAATGCAAAGGGAAATGAAACCCATCATTTTACTCATGGCAGAAGCTCCCGATTCTCCAAGGAGTTTCATGAGCAAGGGAGCATAGGTTAAAATGAAGAAAGTGAGAACGGAAACAGAAACGATGGCCGAAACGATGGCCGAATTATCAACCAATCCGCTGTTTTCCTTGGCCAAACCAATCATGAGAGCGATCGCTCCAGGGCCGGCCAAAATGGGCATGGCAAGAGGTGAAAATGCAATGTCGTTCCGGGTTTTGGCATCTTCTTGGGCTTTTTTTGAAATGGCTTTTTCGCCCCGGGATTTGGCCGACATCAAATCGAAACCCGAACGGGCGATGATTAGGCCGCCGGCAATGCGCATCCCTTCTACGGTGATGCCAAAAAACTTCAAGATGAAGGTTCCAGCAAAAAAGAAAATCAGCATGATTCCAAGCATGTAAAACGATGCCCGGCGGATTTGCTTTTTGGTGTGTTGTGGAGGGTCTCCTTCGGTTAGGGCAAGGAATACGGGCACAGCACCCAAGGGATTGACCATCGAGAAAATGGCCGAAATTGCGTACAAAAATGTTTCCATTGGTGCAAAGTTACCAACCATTTTGTTTCCTTTGTATAAACCTTACCAACATGAATCGCCGACTTTTTCTTCTTTTGTTTTTTTCCTTCGTTTTCCTGTCATTTAGTTTTGCCCAACCCAGCAGGAAATGGCAGAAGCGGTTGAACGGAGAATGGATAGCCAACGATGGTTTCAGTTTGTCTTTTTGGGATGGAAGTGCGAACTACCAAACCCGTTACAGCTACCAAACGTTCGAGGTTCGCAAGGATACTTTGGTATTAAAATCAAATGCAGCGGATCTTCCGAATTGGAAAGGAGAAATCAAGTTGCTCCTCTTGGATCGATGGAATAGGGATTCCATGAAAATTCAAGTGGTTCAACATCCTTACGAACCATCGGGTTCGGAGAAAATGGTTTACCGCAACACGTCGATCGATCGATCTTTACTCAAATGGGATTCTGTTTTGTACACCAGCCATCCTTGTTTTGGCAACTGCGAAAATTTCAGATTAAAGTTTTGGCCCAACGGAATGGTGGAGTATTGGGGAGTTTACAAGGCCAATCCCTTGGGGTATTTTAAATTCGAACTAAATCACGATGAACTCAAAAGATTCAATCAGCTGCTTCAATCTTCAAAATTTAAATTGCAACCGGCCATTTGGGATCTTCCCCAAGATTTGTACGCTCAAACGGTAGAGTTTTACGGGCCTTCTGGAAAAGTATTGCGCGCACATGCCGATAACTTTTCTCCGGAGTTCAATTGGTTGTGCGCCTATTTTCAGAATTTAAAAAAAGAAAAGAGCAGATTTTTTTTCAGAGATGAATAAATGGATTTTGCTTGTTTAATTTGCAAGAAGTATCCCAATAACCATGAAAAATAAAGCCCTTAATAGGTGGCATTTGCCTTTGGTCTTTGCCCTCCTTGTTTTGGCCTCTTGCCAACATTACTTTTTTCGAACAACGTACGATTCGGCCAATGAAATGCTCAATCGTTCCAAAGAAACAAATCAGATCAAACCGTTTCTTAAAGCCCATTTTAAGAATGGAGAGGTAGTGATTTTCGAAAATGAATGGGAAATGGATTCTTCCCAACAGTACATCACTGGGCAAGGAACCCATTACGATGTTTACCGAAAAACACCCACCTACGGCCCGCAAAAGGTGAGGATCTCCACGGTCTCGCTTTTTGAAACCAATGAACGATTGAAAAATCCGGAAATGGGAAGAATTGGAGCACTAACCGTGATTGGAGCGGCCGATCTTGCCGTTGGAATTTTTTGCATCATCAATCCCAAAGCTTGTTTCGGTTCTTGCCCAACTTTTTATTTGAATCCCAATTCCAATTACCATCATTCCGATGCAGAAGGATTTAGTTCGGCCATTTTGCCCAGGTTAGCTTATTCCGATGCGGATGCGCTGCCCGAATTGCCAGCAACGTCTAATCTTGAAATTACCATGAAAAACGAAGCCATGGAAACCCATGTGGTTCGAGGTGTTCGATTGAAAGTTTTTCCTAAGGAAGATGGGAAAACGGTGCTTCAGAGCCATGATCACCGATTTTATTCGGTGAAGAATGGTTTGAAACCGGTGAAAGCGGAAGGTCATGAAGGCGATCTTTTACCGGCTTTGTTGGCTGCCGATCGTTTTGAACGATTTTCTTTGGCCCATCCCAACTCCATGAAACACCGCGAAACCGTAGATTTAGAGTTCGAGTCGAACGCCAGTGCTCCCTTGGGCTTGCAGCTTCATTTCCGACAGACGTTGATGTCAACGTTTCTTTTCTATTCCGCCATGGACGATATGGGAGATCAGTTCTCCGATTTTTTTGCTGAAATGGAATCCAAAGGGGGTCCATTGTTGAAACGATTTCAACGCATTCAAAAAGAGTTGGGAGGAATTGATGTTTCGGTTTGGGATGAGGAAATGGGGAAATGGGTTTTTGCAGGAACATTTGGAGAATTTGGGCCCATCGCCATCGAAAATCAGCTGCTGCGATTGCCCAAATTCAAGGCGCATCAGCGCGTGAAAGTGCGATTAAACATGAACCAAGGGCTTTGGAGATTGGATGCCGCACGGTTGTGTACGGTTGAAAAAGAAGTGGAACCTTTGGTACTTCAGCCCACCGAACTTCGCGATCGGTATTCCGGGAAATCGGAACAACTTCCGAGTACCGAAAAGCCCTTGGTTACGAATCCCGGCCGGCAGGTGATTTGGAAATTTTCGTTGCCATCGGCCGGGAATCAATGGGTGGCCTTCCTCGAATCCGAAGGGTACTATTTGGAATGGAGCCGCTCCGAATGGGTGAAGGATAAAAACATCGCACGCCTAACCCAAATGGGCGTTTCTCCCGAATCCTATTTCAGGAAGAATGCCAAAGCGTACAAAGAATACGAAAAAACCATGGAACGCGAGTTCTGGGATTCCCGTTACAGTGAAAAACAAGTGGTGTATGAAGGCCGTTAAAATTTTCTTATTGCTGCTGATTCTTAGCAGTTGCGCAGGTTCCAAGGTGCTGCCAAGGTACGATTCCATGAACTACAATTACTATGGTGCTCAAATCAAAGCCAATGACCAATTTGGAAATGCATTGAAAGGCGAACTCATTGCGGCAAACGATTCCGGAATTTGGGTGCTTCAGAATTTCGACAAGTCGCAAGTGGTGTCCTGGGGCTTTAGAGATCACCAAGAAAACCTGGTGAAAATCGACTCCAGTAACTTTTATTTCATGCATCTTAAAGATTTAGAAACCTACCGAATCAAGTACGCACGGTCAAAAAATTACGCGAAAATGATGCTCTTAGCCCCGATTACGTTTGCACACGGATTGATTTCGGTCATTTCTTTTCCCGTCAATTTAATCGTAACAGGTTCCGTGGCCATCGCAGGAAGCAGGGCTTACCAATACAACGAATTTGACTTGCCCAAAGAAGATTTACACCAATTTGCCCGTTATCCATCCGGACTTCCAGAGGGGTTAAATCCAAAAATGCTGAACAACGGTGTTTTTGGCTCCAACTTGTCCTCACCTTGGCAAAAGGCAAGAGATGTGAAAAACCAAACAACTCCGAAAAACGAAGGTCCCAAACGCGGAGCTTTGGAATGATGCGTTTTCTTCCGTTACTCCTTCTTTCTTTACTTTCTTCCGTTTCTTTTGGAGAGGTTTTTACCCTCGTTTCCCCTGATCGTGCTACAAAACTTCGGGTTGAAAATAAAGCACCACTTCTTGTTTACGAGTTAGAATATAGAGGTAGAACCATTCTTCATTCCTCCCAAATAGCACTTCAACTCAAAGCATTTGAAAAGGAAGAGTGGAAATACCATTCCAGTTCTCCTGTTCAATACAAGGAGAACAAATGGATGGCTGCTTGGGGGCAAAAAATTGACGTTTCAGATCCATGTCAAAAAGGTTCGTTTCACTTCAAGAATGAGAAATTAGGAACCCTTTCGGTGGATTTCGCTCTGTTTAATCGAGCCATGGCCTTTCGAATGGTTTTGAATGGAACTGAACTGTTAAAGGATGGAGTAATTCAGCATGAAAAATCTCAGATAAATATCGGAAACGAAGGGACAGCTTGGTGGGCCTGGGCCGATTACAATACCCAAGAACAAGTGTTCCAAGAAACCCCACTGAAAGATGCGACTTGGGTGAATACCCCATTCACGACTCGCTTGCCAAGTGGAGTTCATGTGGCGGTTCACGAAGCAAGCTTGGTGAATTATTCGAGAATGACCCTCAAACGAGATGCAAATGGTGTTTTTGCCACCGATTTGGTTCCTTGGAAAAACGGTGATTTGGTGCGGTTCCATCGAAAAGTAACAACGCCTTGGCGGGTGGTATTATTCGGAGATCACGCTGGAGAATTGCTGGAATCATCGGTCATCAAAACCTTGAACGAACCTTGTAAAATTCCAGATACCCGTTGGATCAAGCCCATTTCTTACGTGGGGATTTGGTGGGAAATGCATCAAGGTACTCACACCTGGACCGACGGCCCGCGTCACGCAGCAACCACCGAGAGGGCCAAACAGATCATCAATTTCGCCGCCTACAATCGCATTGGAGGGGTATTGGTGGAAGGATGGAACACCGGATGGGATCGGTGGGGGCAAGATTCGGTTTTTGATCAAACTACATCTGCAAAAGATTACGATCTAAAAGAGGTTGCTCGGTATGCTCAAATGAAGGGAGTTGCGCTGATCGCGCACTGCGAAACGGGTGGAGATGCTCCATTTTTCGAAGCTCGATTGGATGCCGCTTTCTCCCTTTATCGCAAGTTTGGAATTCGTTACGTGAAAACCGGTTATGCCGGTGCTGCTCGTCCCATCGGAGAACATCTATTTGGGCAGGGGATGGTTCAACATTATCAAAAGGTGGTGGAGAAAGCTGCCCAATACGGATTGATGTTGGATGTTCACGAATGCATCCAACCAACGGGCTTGGAACGAACATGGCCTAATTTGATGACCGGCGAAAGCGTTCGTGGAATGGAATGGGAGGCTTGGAGCGCCGGAAACTCGCCCGATCATACCGTATTACTCCCTTTTACCCGCGGCTTAGCGGGTCCAATGGATTACACTGCAGGAATGGCCGATGTGCTGTTTAAAAACAGAGGAAATTACACCCCATGGAACGGACAAGAACAACCCGGAATGCAATGCAGGGTGCATTCGACCGTGGTTCACCAAATGGCCCTGATGGGGGTGTTGTATTCGCCCATGCAAATGGCTGCCGATCGATTCGAAAATTATCAAAAATCCGCCGAATGGCAGCAGTTTTTTCGGTTGTTTAGCACCGAAGTCGCAGAGTCGAAAGTCTTGGTGGCCGATGTGGGGAAAACGGTGGTGGTGGCAAGAAAGTTTTACAATGGAGTTTGGATGGTGTCGGCAGTAAACGGCACCCAAGCAAGGGAGGTGGAGTGGAATTGGGATTTCCTTGGATGGGATTCGGTCAAGGCATTTGTATTTACCGATTTGGGAGATTGGCAAAATCAACCGGATCAATTTCAATTAACGGGAGAGAAAATAAATTCCCCCACCGAACACGTAAAATTACCTGCAGGTGGGGGAAAGGTTTGGTTTTTAATTCCCGAAGGACCTAAAATTCCTTGGGATTGAATCTTTTGGTCGCTTGGCGTAGTGGCAGATTTTTACCACAAAACTGGCCTAAGAAACACTGAACCCGCCCTTAAGCCAAGCCGCTGTTAGGTGCTGGCGTTCTTGTTTTTCGAAGGTTTTTAACCTTGTACCGCTGTTGTTTTTTTAATCCTTTTAGTTTTCTCTTTGGTAAACAAATTTGCCGTGTATTTTTCGTAAAGTTCAAATAAAAACACCATTCTGTTGGCTTCACTGGTAAATGCTTGCGGTCTGTAGGCCAAGTCAACGGCTTTGTCAAGTTCGTAGTGTGCTTTGATTAAAGCAGGTGGCATTGTCAACGGATCGTAAAGGTCGGCAAGTGAACTGTTAGGAAATTGCTGTCTTGCATCCAATACTTTTTGTGCTGCTGTTTCTATGGCTTTGGTTTGCTTTTCTGAGGGATTTTCTGGCCAAGGATAGTTATTGTAAACTATTTCATTTGAATAGCGATAATCACTTTTTAAGCGACCGCAAACGGTCCGAACCCAAGCCATATGAATGCTAGACATTAATATTCCAAAATGATAGAGTTTAGCACCTTCAATAAATAAACAAGTATCACTTGCTATGAAATTATCATCAAAGAAACCCATTGGAATATATTTTCTATTTTCAGAAGACACTCTTGGAATTAAAATATAGTCACTCTTTGGTTGTCGGTCTTCTCCAAATAAAGTAGGAAATGCTGCAAGTTTTTGTGTGGCTTGTCTTGTGCTTTCGGCTCTTAGTTTTCTTACATTTTCAACTCGTTCAGTTACGAGTTTTGCTTCTTTTAGGTCTGTCGGATTTGCATTTTTTAGCCATAAACACCAACGTTTATGACCATTTAGAAATTCGTGAGCAGAAATGAGTGGTTTAAAAAACTTTTTTGAATTTGGTTCTTTTGCCACAAATTCATCTTTTTCTTCGTCTGTAAATAAGAAGTTGCCGCCATCATTTGGCATACTTCCAAAAGATATTTCAGGTACATTACAAATTGGTTTTCTTCGTTTGCCAATGAGAATATCTTTTGCATCAACCAAATACGGATTGATATTTTTAGCTTTTATTTCGTGTGCTTCTCCTTTTATATCTTCATACTCAAAAATGCTCTTGTTTGCGGTGTCGTAGTTGGCGAAGCCAACTATCACACAATAAACGGCTGCATTTCCTTTGGCTTCGTTGCTCCATTTAAAAGTTCGGTGTGCAAAGTGAATTTTGATTTTGTATTTATTGAGCATTTGACCCCAAAGAATGCTCGTTTGTTCGCCTTGTACAATGGAGTTGGTAGAAACAAATGCTACTTTAGTTTTGGTGCCTTGAATATATTTTGCAGCTTTCATATACCAAGCTGTTACATAGTCTAAAACTCCACTGCCTTGAATATTGTCAAATTCTTTTACAACGGAATCCCTTTGTTTTTGGCTCATTATCTTAGAACCAATAAATGGCGGATTTCCTAAAATGTAATCAAATTTTGTATCGGGTTTTATTTCTGAGAATTCATCAACTATTTTGAATCGTTCAACCCTTAATTTAATTGTTCCGAATTTAACTTTAGGTTCTTCTAATTTTGAATTAATAATTATTTCAGCTTCGTTAGCATCAATATTAATTGAATTGTGCTCTGAAAGCAAATTACCCCATTTCATGTCAAGCGCATCGCCACTGATAATTTTTGCAGATTTAATAAGTGGAATTCTAAACAATTTTTCACCTGTTTCAATACTGCAATACATATTCATTTGGTGGTCGATCAGCCACATGGCAACCTCAGCAATTCTGGAAGGAAACTCTTCGTATTCAATGCCATAAAACTGATCAACATTTACTCTAAAAAACAATGAAATGTCTAAAAATTCCATTCCATGAAATCTAAGATTTAATTTTTGCAAAGCGAGAATTACTTTAAATTCAAGTAATCTTAATTCCCGATAAGTAATAATCAAAAAATTGCCACAGCCACAAGCCGGGTCAAGGAATTTCAAGCTGGCGAGCTTATTGTGGAACCTAGTAAGCTTCGTAGGATCATGATTAACCGAATCAAATTCTTTCCAAAGGTCGTCCAAGAAAAGTGGTTTGATCAGTTTTAAAATATTGGTTTCGCTGGTGTAATGGGCTCCTAAGTTTCTGCGTTCTTTCGGATTCATGACGCTTTGAAACATGGAACCGAAAATGGCAGGCGAAATTTTACTCCAATCGATGTAACAACAATTCAATAATGCTTGGCGCATACTGCTGTCGAAACTTGCCGTTGGCAACATTTCTTCAAACAATTTTCCGTTTACATACGGAAAGTCGGCTAATTGTTCGTCAAGGTTTTTAAATCGGTTTTCTTTAGGAGTGTTTAGAACTTGAAACAACTCTTGCAATTTAGCGGCAAGGTCGCTTCCGTCAATATTGGTGCGTTGTTCAATATATTCTTGAAACTGTTGTTTGTTGAAAATAGACGTGTCTTCGGCAAACAAGCAGAATAGAATACGAACCAGGTAAACTTCCAGTGGGTGTCCGGTATATCCAATTTCTTCCAATCGGTCGTGAAGTTTGCCCATCAACTCGGCGGCTTTGATGTTGGCCGGGTCTTGCTCTTTGAAAACTTTTTTTTCACAACCCAAAATGTACCCAAAATGTTGAACGTTTTTAACTAGGTTGCTGAGTTTGAACTCAACCGATTTGTTTTCTTCTAGGTCGTAAAGACGGAAGTTCTCAAAGTCTGAAATGAGAATGTATTTCGGCAGTTCATGTTCTTTAAGTCCGTGCGTGTATTCAATGGCTTGTGAATAGGCTTTGTCAAGGTTTTTGCCCCGACTTTTCATTTCAATTA
Source organism: Bacteroidota bacterium (assembly GCA_947459245.1). GTDB lineage: Bacteria > Bacteroidota > Bacteroidia > UBA7662 > CANHCV01 > CANHCV01. Next base: position 5,329 of record CANHCV010000019.1, on the reverse strand, counting down.
AAATGGTTCCTTTCCAAAGCAGGTCGATGTAACCATCTTTATTGTTTAGTTTCTTAACTCGGTGTTCAAAGGTCGAAACTCGTTTGCTTGAAATGCCGAATACGTTAAAGAATTCAACCAAAAATGGTTTTGCATCAGCTTCTTCATTGGAAGTACCTGCCCATTCTTTGGAGAATTTTAGTGCTCTTTCTTTTATTTCGTTCCAACTTAATGCCATTCTTTTTCCGTTTGTTATTGGTTGTTTTCTTGTTGGCTATCGTAAAGTTTTTCGTTTGCAATGTTCACTTTCCTTCGCGCATGATTTGCTCGATTTCATCCACTTCAATGGGGAAATCAGACATCAAGTCAACCGGTCCGTTTTCAGTAATCAAAATATCATTTTCAATTCGAATTCCGATTCCTTCTTCTTTGATGTAAATTCCAGGTTCATTGGTGATCACCATGCCCGGTTGAAGCTTGGAATACCGTTCGCCGATGTCGTGAATGTCGATGCCGAGGAAGTGGCCCGTTCCATGTGGGAAGTATTTTTTATAGGCCGGCCACGCAGGATTCTGGTTTTTGATATCATCGGAGGAAATAAGTCCTAATGACAACAATTCAGCTTCCATGATGAGTGCAGCTTGGGTGTTGTAGTCGTTCAAAGAATTACCCGTATGCAGCAATTCACGTGCTTGGCGCATCACCCGAAGAACCGCATTGTACACTTCTTTTTGTCGAGGAGTAAACGTTCCATTCACGGGGAAACAGCGCGTAAGATCGGAACAGTACATGTTGTATTCGGTTCCGTGGTCGAGGAGGAGGAGGTCACCATCCAAAAGGGGTCGATCGTTGGTAACGTAGTGCAAGACGCAAGCATTGGCGCCACCGGCTACGATGGGCTCGAAGGAAAAACCTTTGGCGCCTTTGGAGACGTAGAAGCCTTGGAGCAATCCTTCGATTTCGTATTCCATCATTCCGGGGCGAATGGATTTCATGGCAAGCAACAATCCTTCTTTGGTAAGAGAGATGGCTTTGCGCATGGCATCGATTTCGTGATGGGAGTGAACAGCGCGTTCTTTCCGAAGGATTTCGGAAGCGCGGCCAAAGGTGTGTAGGGGAAATTCGGACCTGATTTTGGCCGACATTCGGTGTTCGAGAGATTGGGGAAAGGAGGGAGTGCGGTCGTTTTCGTTGGTGTTCAAAAAGCAAGTGGAAGCAAATCCCATCATCTGACGCATCATTCCATCTGCTTTGTCGCTCCAATGAACGGTAGAAATGCCAGATTGACTTCGGGCTTCTTCCATGGTTAATTTATATCCTTCCCAGGTAACGATGTGTTCGTTGGTTTCTGTAATGAACAACATTTCTCGCATTTCTGGAAGGGGAGCGTCGGGGTAGAGGATAAGGGTAGCGTTTTCTTGTTGAATTCCGGTAAGCCAGTAGAACTCGGAATTCTGACGGTAGGGCCAATATGTTTGGTCGCCATTTCGAACGACCACTTCGTTGGAAAAAAAGATGGCGATGGCATTTTTAGGGAGATGGTTTACGAACCTTTTGCGGTTATCCACAAATGTTTCAGCGGGAAGGGGTTGTTGACGCATGGGTTGATAATGTTTGTTTCTGCAAAGAAAATCAATCATTTCCACCTTTGCGAATCTTTTCTAGATGAAATGTTTTCCACCTTTAAAATGAACTGTAGAAAATTTTGGTTTTAGGGTTGCTTTATTGAAATTCATCATTTACCTTTGCAGTCCCGCAGAGAATGCGGTTAATTGTAAGAAAAACGACAAATTAGAATACGAAAATGCCAACTATTCAACAGCTTGTTCGGAAAGGAAGAACCGACAAAATGTGGAAGAGTAAGTCTCCAGCCTTGGATTCTTGCCCTCAACGACGCGGAGTTTGTACCCGTGTGTACACAACTACCCCAAAGAAACCAAACTCTGCCTTGCGCAAAGTTGCTCGTGTGCGATTGACTAACGGAAAAGAGGTGAACGCCTACATCCCGGGAGAAGGTCACAATTTACAGGAACACTCAATCGTGTTGATTCGTGGTGGTCGTGTGAAGGATCTTCCAGGGGTTCGTTACCACATCATCCGTGGTGCATTGGATACCAGCGGTGTTAACGGCCGTAACCAAGCGCGTTCCAAATACGGAACCAAGCGTCCTAAGCCAGGTCAAGAAGCTGCAAAAGGAGCTGCAAAAGGTGGTAAGAAGAAATAATAGAACAACGTTATGAGAAAAGGTAAACCCAAGAAGCGTTATATCGCACCTGATGCCAAATTTGGTGAGGTGTTGGTAACCAAGTTCATCAACAGTTTGATGTGGGATGGAAAGAAATCTACCGCTGCAACCATTTTTTACGATTCTTTGGAATTGGTAGAAAAGCGTTCTAGCGAGAATGGTTTGGAAGCATGGAAGCGTGCGTTGAACAACGTAATGCCTACTGTAGAGGTTCGTAGCCGCCGCGTTGGTGGAGCTACTTTCCAAGTTCCAACCGAAGTGAATCCAAACCGCAAGCAAGCGTTGGGCTTCCGCTGGATGATTAACTATGCTCGTAAGCGTGGAGATAAGTCCATGGCTGAAAAACTTGCTTCTGAAATCGTTGCAGCCGCCAAAGGTGAAGGTGGTGCAGTGAAAAAGAAGGAAGAAACCTACCGTATGGCTGAAGCGAACAAAGCATTCTCACACTTCCGATTCTAATTTGTCATGGCAAGAAATTTAAAATTAACCCGTAATATTGGTATCTCCGCTCACATCGATGCGGGTAAAACCACTACCACCGAGCGTATCCTTTATTACACAGGTCTTACTCACAAGATCGGTGAAGTACACGATGGAGCCGCTACCATGGATTGGATGGTTCAGGAGCAAGAGCGTGGAATTACCATCACCTCTGCTGCTACCACTACGTTCTGGAAGTTCCCAACCGTACAAGGACAGCCAACAAAAGATACCGAAGAATACAAAGTAAACATCATCGATACCCCAGGACACGTTGACTTTACCGTTGAGGTAGAGCGTTCGTTGCGTGTATTGGACGGTGCGGTTGCTCTTTTCTGTGCAGTTGGTGGCGTTGAACCTCAATCTGAAACCGTTTGGCGCCAGATGAACAAGTACAACGTTCCTCGCATTGGATTCGTGAACAAAATGGATCGTGCTGGTGCAGACTTTTTCAACGTTCAAAAAGAAATTAAAGAAATCTTAGGCGGTAACCCAGTTCCATTGCAAGTACCCATCGGTGCTGAATCTGATTTCAAAGGGGTTATCGATTTGATCACGCGCAAAGGAATCGTTTGGGAAGATTCTACCCAAGGGATGACTTACACCGAAGTTCCCGTTCCTGCTGATTTGGAAGAAACAGTAGATGAGTGGAGAAGCAACTTGGTAGAAGCAGTAGCTGAATTCGACGATAATTTGATGATGAAATTCTTCGATGATCCAAATTCGATCTCCGAAGAAGAATTGAATAATGCAATCCGCGAAGCAACATGTGCGATGAAAATCGTTCCATTGATGTGCGGTTCTGCTTTCAAAAACAAAGGTGTTCAACGTTTGTTGGATGCTGTTGTTCAGTATTTGCCATCTCCTTCTGATGTTCCAGCAGTAGTGGGTACTAACCCAGATACTGGTGCTGAAGAAGAGCGTCGCCCAGATGTTGCTGATTTTACTTCTGCTTTGGCATTCAAAATCATGACCGATCCTTTCGTAGGTCGCTTGGCTTTCTTCCGTGTTTATTCCGGAAAGATTGATTCAGGTTCTTACGTTTTGAATACTCGTTCAGGTAAAAAAGAGCGTATCTCTCGTGTAATGCAAATGCACGCGAACAAGCAAAACGCAATGGATTCCATCGAAGCAGGTGATATCGGTGCTGGAGTAGGTTTCAAAGATGTTCGCACTGGCGATACGCTTTGCGACGAAAAACACCCCATCATTCTAGAATCCATGAGCTTCCCAGAGCCCGTTATCGGATTGGCGATCGAGCCTAAAACTCAAGCCGACGTTGATAAATTGGGTGTTGCTCTTCAAAAGTTATCCGAAGAAGATCCTACTTTCCGCGTACACACCGACGAAGAAACCGGTCAAACCGTAATTTCTGGAATGGGTGAGTTGCACTTGGAAATCATTTTGGACCGTTTGAAGCGTGAATTCAAAGTGGAATGTTCTCAAGGAGCTCCTCAAGTAGCATACAAAGAAGCTTTGACCCGCAATTTCACTCACCGTGAAACGTACAAAAAACAAACCGGTGGTCGTGGTAAATTCGCTGATATTCAGATTGAAATTGGTCCACGTGTAGCTGAAGGTACTGGTCTTGAATTCGTAAATGAAATCGTAGGTGGTTCTATTCCTCGTGAATATATCCCTGCAGTTCAAAAAGGATTCGATGCCGCTATGGTGAATGGTCCGTTAGCTGGATTTAACGTTGATAGCATGCGTGTTCGCTTGTTCGACGGTTCTTTCCACGCAGTTGACTCCGATTCTCTTTCTTTCGAAATCTGTGCACGTACTGCATTCCGTGAAGCTGCTCGCAGCGCCGGTCCAGTATTGTTGGAGCCCGTTATGAAAATGGAAGTTATTACTCCAGATGAATACATGGGTGACGTTATCGGTGACTTGAACAAGCGTCGTGGTCAGGTTGAAGGAATGGACACCAAAGGTGGTGCTCAGGTGATCAAAGTTAAGGTGCCATTGGCAGAAATGTTCGGATACGTAACCGTATTGCGTACCCTAACTTCAGGCCGTGCAACATCTTCCATGGAATTCTCTCACTATGCTGAGGTTCCTACTAACGTAGCAAAAGAAGTATTGGCGAAAGCCGCAAAATAAATTAATTAAGGTTATGAATCACAAAATCCGCATTAAGCTCAAGTCTTACGACCATAATTTGGTTGATAAGTCTGCTGAGAAAATTGTGAAGACGGTAAAAGGTACCGGTGCGGTTGTTAGTGGACCGATTCCTCTGCCGACTAGGAAACAGATTTTCACCGTTCTACGTTCACCACACGTGAACAAGAAAGCGCGTGAGCAATTCCAATTGTGTTCCTACAAGCGTTTGATCGACATTCACAGCAGCTCGGCTAAGACCGTTGACGCGCTCATGAAGTTGGAATTGCCCAGTGGGGTTGACGTAGAAATTAAGGTTTGATTTGTTTAATTTAAGATAACCATGTCAGGTATTATCGCTAAAAAAATTGGGATGACCAGCATCTTTACTGAAGATGGCCGCCAAGTGGCTGTTACAGTAATCGAGGCCATGCCCAACGTTGTTACCGCTGTAAAGACAGTGTCGAACGACGGATATGAAGCCATTCAGTTGGCTGCTGGCGAGCGCAAGGAGAAAACAACCTC
>CANHCV010000018.1 GCA_947459245.1 Bacteroidota bacterium | reverse complement strand
TACATCCATATTGAAGTTATGAAACTTTATCCCGATGCTGAATTGCCTCAATTTGAAACCGTTCGTAAAACCGAATCCATGATTGAGATGATTTATCGTTCTCAACGAAAAATGTTCCCATTTGCAGAAGGTTTGATTGATGCCAGTGCCCATTATTTTAAGCAAAACGTAAAAATTCAAGTTTTAGAGTGGAACTCTGATGGCGCAGAAGTCCGATTTCTGGTTGAAGAAATAGCATGAGTCAGCACGAGATCGAAATTTACAAACGCTTACTCGAACGGGAGCGAAGTGCACGAAAAGAGGCAGAACGCATTCTTGAAGAGCGAAGCATGGATTTGTATCACGCTAACGAAGAATTAAAACAACTCAACCTCAATCTTGAATCTACGGTTGAGAATCGAACCAAAGAAATAGAGCTCATTTCTAGGTTTCCCAACGAAAGTCCTAACCCTGTTTTCAGGATTTCTTTTGATGGATTTTTGTTGTATTCCAATAGTTCAAGCGAAGAAATTATTCATTCCATTGCCCAGAAAAACTCGCAAGGTTATTTAGGTCGCGAATGGAAACGCGCTGCCCGATTGGCTCAAATAAAAAAGAAGTCGTTTTCCATTGAAATTGAAGCCGAAAAGCGGGTGTTTTTATTGAACATTTGTCCCATTTTTGAAGCCAATTACATCAATGTTTACGGTACCGATATTACTCGTTTAAGAGAAGCAGAAAAATTGGCCGATGAAAGCCAACGGCAATTTGAACAAATCGTTCAAAATGCTTCCGATATAATTTTTAGAACTGATCAATCGGGTATTTTCATTTACGTGAATCCCATGGCAACCAAAATTTTGGGATATGCAGAAAATGAGCTGATTGGCAATCATTTTTTGGATTTTGTACATTCGAGTTACAGAGAAGATGTTTATCAATTCTATGTTCACCAATTAGAAAAGCAAAACAGCGTTTCTTACTATGAATTTCCGGTTGTTTCCAAGACTGGAAAGGAAATTTGGTTGGCACAAAGTACCCAAATGCTCTTTGAATTGAATGGCGATGTTCATGTAACTTCCATCGCAAGAGATATTACCGAAAAAAGAGAATCCGATCAGGCCGTTCTGAATTTGAAAAATCGCTTGGTTACCTTGTTGAGTAACTTTAAGTCGGGTGTTTTACTTGCCGATTCCAATGGACGAGTTGAAACGACCAATGAATTTTTACTCAATTGGTTTCAAATCCATTCTTTGGATACCAATAACATGATTTCTTTCCAACAAATTTTTGATCATATCAAAAATGAATTGGTCAATCCTGAAGAATTTCAACAAACCATTCATGAAGATCTTCAACAGCATAAAACCTCCGAAAGAAAACGCTTTTTTATGAAGGATGGGCGTGTTTTTGATTTGGAATATACCCCGATTAAAACCACCCATGGCGAGAAAGGGTCCTTCTGGTTTTTTCACGATGTAACGGATGAGTATAATGCTCAAATGTTATTGAAATACTCGGAGGAAAAATACCGAGGAATTATTGAAAACCTTGAAATGGGAATTTTGGAGGTAGATAATAACGAAAATATTCTGGTTGCTAATCCAATTTTTTGCAGAATGGTTGGTTACGATGCGGATGAGATTTTAGGAAAAAATGCTCGAGCATTGTTTCTTCCATCTGCCAAAGAAATGGAAATCTTTAACGAAGCATTAAAAGAACGAGAAAAAGGAAATTCAAACGTTTACGAAGCAATCATTAAAAAGAAATCGGGAGAATTGATTCCGATGATCATTTCTGGGGCTCCCATTTTTGATCATAATGGCCAATTGATTGGTTCGATTGGTCTTCATGTGGATATCAGTTCTCAAAAAGAAACGGAAAAGGTTTTGGCGGAAGCCAAAGAACGTGCAGAGGCATCTTCCCATGCAAAAGAGGTGTTTTTGGCACACATGAGCCATGAAATTCGAACCCCCATGAACGCCATCATCGGAATGTCGTCCCTGCTTTCCAATACCGAACTTTCTGGCAAACAAAAAGTGTATTTGGACGCAATTCGTACGTCTTCCAAGAATCTTTTGTCCATTATCAATGATATTCTGGACTTTTCCAAAATTGAAGCAGGGAAATTGAATGTTGAAACCATAGGTTTTTCTGTAGAAAAAATGGTGAAGAATGCTATTGGATCGGTCAACCATCTTGCAGCAGGAAAATCCATCATGCTTTCCTTCAAAATTGACCCTCAAATTGCCCCTGTAGTTTTGGGCGATCCAACCCGAATCAATCAAATTCTCCTTAATTTACTCTCTAACGCCATCAAATTTACACCCGATGGAAAGGTAGAACTCATCGCCAAGGTGATCAAACAAGAAGGAAAGACTCAGAAAATTTGCTTTGAAGTGAAAGATTCCGGAATCGGAATCGATTCATCCAAAATCGACAAGATCTTTGAGTCGTTCTCCCAAGAAGATGATTCGGTTTCCCGTAAATACGGAGGTACAGGATTGGGATTGACCATTTCAAAACAATTGGTTGAATTAATGCAGGGGAAGATTTGGGTGGAATCAACCAAAGGAATGGGTACCTCTTTTTATTTCGAGTTAAACCTGGATATTGGTCAATTCAAAGACCTGCCCCACGATCAACAAAATATTCCGGCTACTACCAATAAATTGAAAGGATTGCGTGTACTGGTGGTTGAAGACAATCAACTGAATCAATTCCTTGCCACCACCATTTTGGAAGGCAAAGGAATTGTGGTAGAAACGGCAGGCAACGGCTTGGAAGCAATTGAATCTGTAAAAAATCAAGAATTTGATCTGATTTTGATGGATATTCAAATGCCCTACATGGGAGGAATAGAGGCCACCGAAAAAATGAGAAACGAATTCCAAATTGTAACTCCCATCATTGCACTTACCGCAAAAGCACTCTCAGGTGATGAAAAAAGGTATCAAGAAGCCGGAATGAATGATTTCCTTTCTAAGCCATTCGAACCAGAAATTTTAATTCAGAAAATTCAAAAAGTTCTTGAACTTTCAGATTCTCAACCGATCTTGCCAAACGAAACTCCAAAAAAAGAAAATAAAGTGACGTATTCTTTGGATAAAATAAAAGAAGTTGCTTCCGGCAATGATGAGTTTATTGAAAAAATGATTACCATTTTTGTGAAAAACACGCCTAATTTGGTTCAAAATATGCATGTTGGACTACAGATGGGCGATTATGATCAAATTTACAGCATGGCACATCAATTGAAACCATCCATCGATTTGATGGAGATTCAAGAAATTGCCCAGGTGATTCGAAATATTGAAGAATGTTCAAGAAATCGAATGGATATTGATTCCCTTTCCGATAAAATTGATCACGTTGATACTGTTTTAGCAGAGGTGGTGAAACAATTGAAAATAGAGTTTAATCACTAAAATAGAAGATAGGTTACTTCTACATAAAAAAAGCCCTCCGAAAGTCTTCGGAGGGCTTTTTTTTATCGCTTTTTAATTATCGCTTTTGGATGTTAACGTAATCGCGAGGGCCGTTCCCTAGGTACAACTGTCGAGGGCGACCAATGGGTTCTCCCATTTCGCGCATTTCTTTCCATTGTGCAATCCATCCTGGAAGTCGACCTAATGCAAACATTACGGTAAACATTTCAGTTGGAATTCCAATTGCTCGGTAGATGATGCCCGAGTAGAAATCCACGTTTGGATATAATTTTCTTTCGATGAAGTAAGGATCATTCAATGCTGCTTCTTCCAATTGCTTAGCAATATCAAGAACCGGATCGTTGATTCCTAATTTAGCAAGAACCTGATCGCACGATTGCTTGATGATTTTTGCACGGGGATCGAAATTCTTGTAAACACGGTGACCAAAACCCATCAAACGGAACGGATCGTTTTTGTCTTTCGCTTTTTCAATGAATTTTTTCACGTCACCACCGGCAGCTTTGATGTTTTCCAACATTTCAATCACCTCTTGGTTTGCACCGCCGTGAAGTGGTCCCCACAAGGCGCCAATTCCCGCAGCGATTGCAGCGTACAAATTAACGTGAGATGAACCAACCATTCGAACCGTACTTGCAGAACAATTCTGTTCGTGATCAGCATGTAAAATCAATAATTTATCCAATGCATCAACAATGATGGGATCTGGATGGTAATCATCTGTACGCAATCCAAACATCATCTGCAAGAAGTTGGAAACGTAATTCAACTTGTTGTTGGGATAATTGTAGGGATGACCCATGGATTTTTTATAGGTCCATGCCGCAATCGTGGCCATTTTTGCCATCAAACGATGAATGGTAACGTCAACTTCCTCTGGAGATGTTTTCGGATTTGCGTTGTTGGGGTAGAAGGATGAAAGCGAGCAAATCACTGCCATCATTACGCCCATGGGGTGAGTGTTGGAAGGATAAGCATCTAAAAATTTCTTCACATTTTCGTGAACCAAGGTGTGGTTTGAAATGGATCCTGAAAAGTCAGCCATTTGAACATCCGTAGGAAGCTCACCGTGAATCAATAAATAGGAAACTTCTAGAAAGTTAGATTTTTCAGCCAACTGTTCAATGGGATAACCGCGGTACAAAAGAATTCCTTTGTCTCCGTCGATGAAGGTAATTTTGGATTTAGTACTTCCGGTGTTTTTGTAACCAGAATCTAGGGTGATTAGTCCAGAATCACCCATCAAATTGGTGATGTCTACGGCTTCATCGCCCATGGTTCCAGGGTGAACATTTAACTCGTAAGTTTTTTCGTTGTAGGATAGTGTTGCTTTGTTCGACATGGCTGTCTTTAATTTTGGCTCGAAATTACAAAAAATCTGTCTCAGATACAATTCAATAACGGAGGATTTCCTTTTTTTGTTTTACACATTTTGAATTTCTTGAAAAAAGAAGAGAGTTTTTCTGTTCCAGCCGAACCTAATGTTCCTTCTTCTATTTTGCAGTACGTACCTTTGCACAAAAAAATAGAATTCATGAAGTCTTGGTTAACCATTTCTGATCATTCAGATTTCTCCATTTATAATTTGCCATTTGGTTCATTTTCAACCCCTAACCTCGATCAACGATTGGGAGTTGCCATTGGTGATTTCATCGTTGATTTGAAATCATGTGCTCAAATGGGTCTGTTTCAACAAGCTCCTTTTGCTGTTGTAACTTTAGAAGAACCTATTTTAAACAATTTCATGGGTTGTGGAAAGGACGCACGCGTTTGGTTGAGAAATTGGTTGCAACAACAACTTACCCAAACCGATTCTGAACTATTCGCTCACCAAGCTCAGCTGTTGTGTCCCATGGAATCAGCAATTTTGCATCTTCCCGTTAGCATTGGAGATTACACCGATTTTTACAGCTCCGAAGATCACGCCAGAAACGTGGGAAAAATGTTTCGTGATCCCGAAAATGCGTTGTTGCCCAATTGGAAGCACTTGCCCGTTGGATACCACGGTCGTGCAAGTTCCATTGTTGTTTCAGGAACCAACATCCATCGTCCGAAAATTCAGTTTCTGCCGGCTGGCTCTGAAATCCCTTCTTTTGGACCGAGTAAAATGATTGATTTTGAATTGGAAATGGCTTTTTTGGTTTCAAAAAACACCAATTTGGGAGAACAAATTACCACCGATGAGGCCGAAGATTCCATTTTTGGGTTGGTCGTTTTCAACGATTGGTCGGCAAGAGATACCCAACGTTGGGAATATGTACCGTTAGGCCCCTTTTTAGCCAAAAACTTTGGTAGCGTTATTTCTCCGTGGATTGTTACCATGGAAGCTCTAGCGCCATTCCGTGTGGCCGGTCCAATCCAAGAACCAAAAGTGTTGCCATACCTTGAGTACCGCCAAAACATGCATTTTGATGTAAATCTTGAAGTGCATCTTCAACCCGAAAACGGAAATGAGGAATTGATTTCGAAATCGAATTTTAAGTTCATGTATTGGAACATGGCCCAGCAATTGGCTCACCATACCGTGAACGGATGCAATGTTCGCATTGGCGATATGATGGCATCTGGAACCATCTCTGGACCAACTCCCGATTCATTTGGATCGATGTTGGAATTGGCTTGGGGTGGAAAAAATCCAATTACCTTAAAAGATGGATCTACCCGAGCCTCCATTCAAGATGGAGACACCGTTATTATGAGAGGATTTGCTGAAAAAGACGGAATTCGCGTTGGTTTCGGAGAGTGCAAATCAAAAATTTTACCAGCAATTTAAGCATTATGGGATTTTGGGATTTTTTTTCTGGGAAGAAAAAAGAAGCGCTCGATCAAGGGCTTGAAAAAACACGCGAAAATGTCTTTACCAAAATTGCCAAAGTTTTGGTTGGAAAATCAACCGTTGACGATGAGGTGCTGGATCAGTTGGAAGAGATTTTAATCACTTCCGACGTTGGCGTAGAAACAACATTGAAAATTATCGGTCGCATTGAAGAACGAGTGAAACGCGATTCGTACGTTGGTAGCGATCAACTCCAACAAATACTTCGGGAAGAAATTGCTCAATTGCTTTCTGAGAACGAAACAACGGAGTGGGAAGATTATACCATTCCCTCCGGAAATCGTCCTTACGTTTTGATGGTTGTTGGGGTGAATGGAGTAGGGAAGACCACCACCATTGGAAAGCTGGCCCACATTTACCAGCAAAAAGGGTACAAAGTGGTGATTGGTGCTGCAGATACCTTCCGCGCAGCGGCCGTGGATCAGTTGGAAGTTTGGGCCAAACGCGCCGGCTGTGGTTTTGTTAACAAAGGAATGAATGCCGATCCCGCCGCGGTTGCTTTCGATACCGTAAAATACGCGGTTGATAACGGGTACGATTTGGCGATCATTGATACAGCAGGACGCTTGCACAACAAAGCCAACCTCATGCAAGAACTCGGAAAAATTAAACGGGTCATGTCCAAAGTAATGGAAGGTAAACCCGATGAAGTTATGTTGGTGCTCGATGCCTCAACGGGCCAAAACGCCATGAATCAAGCCAAAGAATTTACCGCCGTTACCGAGGTAGATAGTTTGGCCATGACCAAATTGGATGGAACCGCAAAAGGAGGCGTGGTGATCGGAATCTCCGATCAATTGAAGGTTCCTGTTAAATACATTGGAGTTGGCGAAGGCATCGATGATCTTCAAATCTTCAATAAGAAAGCATTTGTTGAATCGTTATTCGGAAAATAAACAAAAGAGCCAGGTTTCAATCTGGCTCTTTTTCTTAAAAGGACTTTCGCAATGAAATTTGAAAGTTTCGTCCCGGAGCGTTAATCCCGCTTGCAAAAACACGGTATTGAGTATCAAAAATATTCTCGATACCACCTTGAAGTACAAATCCCTTCACAAACGAAACCCTGCATTTTAAATGGACTACCATCCAAGCCGGCATTCCGCCAGAAGGAGCATACTGCTCGTTATCTTCTCCATTTAACAAATAATCCCGAATGTCTTTTTTTCCTTGGGAATAGAACTGACCCCAAATGGCTATTTTTCCAACATGGTAATTAAGATCGGAAGACCATTGAAAAGGGGGAATATGGTCCAACGGAGTGGTTGAATCTCCAACAAGGATTCTTCCTCGGGTGTAGTTCGCCCCTAAGTTCCACGTTATTTGAGGGGTAATTCTCCAAGATAGCTGACTATTTCCACCCAAAACGAAAGCTCGCCGCTGATTTTGATTGGCGAATACGGCACTTAATTCTCCATCGTAAACAATGGAATCTTTTCCTTGGTACTGGAATGGACTGGTAACAATGGCATCAAAAAACAAGGTTGCGTAGGCATGGGTTTCCCAAACCAATTGTTGGCTCATTTTCGTAATTCCCAGGTCGGTGGTCCAAGTTTTTTCCGGTTTTATGGATTCGTTGGGTACAATGATATTCCCTTTTGCTGTTTCAAAAATTTTACCAAGGTCGTCAATGTTGGGAGTTCGGAATCCTGTAGATGAAAACAACGTGGTTTTCCATTGGTTTACTTCTTCAATTCCTTTGGAAAAATACGCTAATCCTACATTTCCGGAATAGGTAAGGTTGTTTTGTTGAATGGATGAGAAGGGAAACTTGAAGAAAATAGAATCGTTCAATTGACTTGAAAGCATGGAGTAACCGAGGCGACCTCCCCATTGAGTTTGCGCTTTTGGAGTCCATTTGTACTTGCTTTCGACGTAAATTCCCGCTTGATGCATGGAATTTTTTCCATTGGGATACCGGGTATCAAGGGCAATTCGATTTCCGGTAGAAAGCAGGGTGCGATCGGCGGTAGATTCCAGGAAATTCAAATAAACATCGCCTCCAACTACCGTGGTTTGATTTCCGGATTTTCGTTCAGCCCAGGCTTTCCCGCCCCAAACGTTTACGTTTTCGTTCCTTCGGTCCAGGTTGTTGGATTGAAATCTTCGTTGAAAACGACTTTCTTCCACGTGTTGGAAATTCAAACCCACATGTGTTGTTTGGAAATAGGCCGATTCATTTTTTCGTGCTCGATCGTATGCGATGAACGATCTTACTTGTGGACCATAATACCATTCTGCAAATCGGGGCCCTCCTCGGTTAACCTCCGAAAGCCGATCGTACCGAGGAACATTGGAAGAATTGGAGAATTGAAGATTTAGTTGGTGTGAAACGTGTTCATTCTGTCGAAATGCAATTTTTTCAATGAAATCGAATTGAGAATAACCCGATCCCGATTGCAGGTAGGGATTTGCATTTGGAACGATGGAATCACCGCTTTGGGTTCGAACAATGGAGAAAGGACGCAATTGGTAATCTTGTTGGTAAAATGGATTGAAATTTTTACCCGATTTCAAATCGCCGAAATCGCTCCATGTTACGGCCGTGTTGAACGACCATTTTCGGTTAAATTGGGAGATTTGAAAGTGATTTTGGGTGCTATTGTTAACCGATTGGAAGGTGGTTGAGATCTTCCCGGTCCATTTGAAGCGAACGTCATTTGAAAACTTCGGCAGCAAAGTGGTAACCGAAACCACACCGCCAAGCGCGTCGCTGCCGAATAGGTTGGAAGAAGCTCCGAGATGAAGGTTGATTTCATGTAATGCAAACGGATCGATGGTAATGATGTTTTGCAGATGCCCTGAACGGTAAATGAGGTTGTTCATTCGAACCCCATCAATGTATAGCAAAACGCGGCTGGCTTCAAAACCTCGGAGGGTAATGCTACCGCCTCCCTGCTGACTCTTTTGGATGAAAGCATTGGTATTGAGTTGCAGGGCATCGGCCGTGGTTGCCGACATGGACATTTCAATCTTTTTAGAACCAATGGTTTGCATCGGTTGAATGCTGGAAGTATTTCTAATTAAAAATTGGTGGGTAGCTATTTCTACCTCTTGTATGCTCATTTGGAGAGTATCGGTTTTCTGTTGTCCCCATAATGATGCAAAGGAGCATCCAAAGAATGCACCCATGAATATTTTTTTCATTAGCTTGAAGTTTTTAATGATTTAATTCTGATAGGAATGCATCAAGCTTCTGGAGGTGGAGAATGGGTATTTGTTGAAATGAAGTAAAGTGGGTTGATTTTGTTATGAATCGTTTCTTCTTTTTCTTCAAAAGAAATCAAAAAGGGAAATGGATTTGAAAAATCACAAATCCAAATCAATGAAAAGCAATGGTTTGATTTTTGTTCGTTTTTTTGCTTTTTTGCCAGTGTTTTTAATGTGTTCCATTGGGTGTCGTGGTGATCTTTGTAAACCTTGAAAATGGAATATCCGCAAGAATCGGATTGTTCAATGACATCATAGAATTCCCCATTGAAAACGAATTCATGATCGTCTTCCCATTGAAGTTTTAATTGTTCTGAGGGGCTGAAAGTAAGTTGCTGGTTAGGTATTTTCTCTTCCCACCAACCTTTACTATGGATGTTGGATATGATTTTTTTGGATGAATTTTTGGTGGAAAGAAAGGATAAGTTGGAGAATGAAAAAAGAATGAAAAATGCAAGAATTACGCTTCCTAAACGCATCATTTAGCAGTTTTGAAGGATTTCTAAGGCTCTTTCAGGCAACAAAGGTTTTTCTTCAAAAGCAACAACCATGGGATAGTGCGAACTTCGCTCTTTATCGTCGGGATTGTTTGAGCTGCTCACCATGATGATGGGAGGGAGGTGATCGATGTTCATTTTTTGAAGTTCGTCTAAAAAATCCCAGCCATCCCAAATGGGCATGTTGATATCAAGAAAAATGACGTTAATGGATGAAGGTTGAGATTGTAAAATGGGTAACAACTCATAAAACGCATTTTCCCCGTTTTGGAACTCTAAGAGTTTTTTTTCAAACCCGGCATTTTTAAACCTTATTTGGGTAGTAAACGTGTAAATGGGGTCATCGTCGATAAGGCAGATTTGGATGTCAGCTGCTTTCATGCTTGAAATTTACGTAGAAAATACTTCCTTCATCTACTTTACTTTCCACATCAATGAATCCTCCCATGGCTTCAATCTGGTTTTTGGTCATAAATAGGCCAATTCCACGAGAATCGGGGTGTTTGTGAAAGGTTTTATACATGCCGAATAACTTTTTTCGGTGCCTTTCCAAATCGATGCCCAATCCATTATCTTGTACCAAAAGGGTCATGAAATTTTTCGATTTAACTGCAGAGAATGTAATGTTTGCCGGGCGTTTGTCAGACCTATATTTGATAGCATTGGTAAGTAAATTCAGGACGATGGAATCCAGGTAAGCGGGTACCGCCAATACTTCCCAATGGTCGGGAATAAGGTTGTTAATGGTTACATGATGATTCAATTCAGAAACAGAAACACTTCGAATAGCCTTCTGCACAACTTCCCGTAGACCGATTTTTTCAAGGTGTTTTTCCTTGTTATTGATGAGTAGGGCCACCTCTGCCAAATGATCAATGGTTTCGAAAAGGTTATCGCTGGAGTGCCGCATCATTTTGGCCAGTTGGTAATCTTCTAACTCGGGCTTATCGTGAAAAATCATATCCATCAACGCTTTGATGTTTCCAGAGTGCGAACGTAGATTGTGAGAAACGATGTAGGCGAAGTTTTGCAGACGTTGATTTTGAGATTGGGTTAAACCCAGAAGGAGTTGTTGTTCCTCTTGAACCTTTCTTTTTTCGGTAACGTCCGTTTCTACGGCAATAAAACCAGTGATTTGATCTTCGTCGAAAATGGGCACAATGTTTAAATCTAGCCAGTATTCGTTTCCAAATTTTCCTTTATTCAAAATTTGAATTCCTGAAATGGGGCGACCAAGGGCGAGGGTTGCATTGATTTCAGCAATGGTGTTTTTATCGGTTTTTTCAAATTGGAAAATACTTGGTTTTTGCCCAATGATTTCTTCTCTAGAATATCCAGTTAACTTGGAAAAACTGTCATTCACCCATCGAATGGTTTTATGTTGGTCGGTAATGATTACGCAATTGGAGGTATGAGTAGCAACCAAAGAAAGACGCTTGATTTCTTCATCGGATTTTTTACGATCAGTGATATCTTGAATGGTTCCCGTTGAGGTAATTTCTCCGGTAGGCGAAATATTTCGCTCCGTGATAACGGATAACCAACGTTCAGTTGAATCTGTTTTTCGTTTAATCTTCATGTCCAACTGCCCGCTTTGGCCTTCTTCCAATGTTTTTCCTATCATTTGGTAAAAGGGCTCGATGAAATCATGGCAAATGAAAGTTTTGCATTCATCTTCTGACATGGATAGGACTTTGGAACCGATGATTTGAGATGCAGTTTCTGAGATTTTAAACAGTTGTTGATTGGGTAAATAGTCGAAATAACCAATTTTTGCAATGGTTTGAGCTGAAATCAATCGCGAGGAAGCGATTTGTAGTTGCTCGGTTTTTTGAAAAACCAAGTTTTCTAATCCCTCGGTTAATTCCAAGTTGATTTGTTTCTCTTGTGCAAGGTTATCTTTTAGTTCAAAAATGGAATCTGATAATTGACCAATTTCATCTTTTGAAAAAATGGGAGCTTCCTTTTGGTCGTATTTCCCATCTTTTAATGCATCCGTTACCTTGATGAGTTGATTGATCGGCTTGGAAATTTTTAAGGCAAAAAGGTAAAAAACAACGATTCCAATGATCAAAATAAAGATGCTTGCCCAAAAAAAAGGTCGATTCAGCTGATTGATGGTTTCTTCAATCTTACTTTTTGATGCACAAATTTCTACTCGGCCCTTCAAACTATTGGTTTCAAAAAAAGAAGTAGAGTAAATGTTGTTCAGCGTGTCTTTGTTCTGGATTTTCTGGATGTTGATGTTGGATGGAAAGGAGGTTAATACAGAATCCTCAACAATTACCACACAGTAATCAAAATCTTGTTTGGTGGAAACAAAATCGATGGTTTTTTTAACACCGGAATAATCTTCAGAATTAAGAGAAATTTCAATTCCTAAAGCAACCGTTTTTGCTAGTTCTTTAAATTCGTTTTCCTTGTAATTGCTTAGAACCGCCTTTTGATTGCTCGGGTAGTAGAAAATAAATAAGCCAATGGTTGTTACTAGAATGGCGGTGAACGGAATCCAAATTTTATAAAAAATTCGGTTGAAAACAAAAATCTTCATTTTAAATCAATGATTAGTCCTTTGGGAGCTCTTGTTTCATTGGAAATAAAGCCAATTGCTCCGGGATTTTTTTGAATAAATTGTATGGTCTCCTGATCATTCTCCAAGAAAATGGGCGGGTTGCTTCTTCCTTGAAATACCAAAGAAAGCCAATACTTTTGCATGGATTTTACAGTTCCATCAAACATCAGTTTCGCAACTATTTCGGAAATTTCATTTTTCGAGGTAGGTAGTACAATGATTACTTGTTCGTTGGTTTTCCAGTTGGAATACTTTCCTTTAAAAATGGATTTGCATTCCTTTAAGGTTACTTCTTTTAAACCAGTGGAATTTCCAATAATCTGGATATTGGTGGTTTGTGATTTAGCTTGAATAAATCCAAAACAAACGAAAAATAAGAGGAATACTGTTCTCATGATCAAAAACCGTAAGAAAGTTGTACCTCTAATGCCACTTTTCGATCATAAGGATTTGATCCATGTCCTGCCTTATCCAAATAATACTCCAATTGGGTTTTTAAGTTCAAATTGTATGAAAACTCTTTCTTAAACCCTAACCCAAAACGCTGTTTATGAAGGTGGTAAACGTGTAAGTCGTTAACATCCACGGAAATGATATCGGTAAATCCATAAATGGTGTGTTCGTCGGATATTGGAACGCCTAAATAAAGAAAATTTGAATAATTTTTAGCCAAACCAAGGGTGTCGGTTTTGGTGGTATTGTAGGCAAATTCATTCAAAATCTCAATTCTTTTTCCAAAATATGCAAACGAGAAAGTGGTTAAGTTAAAAGCAAGTGGTCCGTTATATCTTGGTCCTGTGTAATGACTTGATGCATTGGAATGTCCGCTGTGTGCGCCAGAAATATTTTTGGTTAAATAGTCGTAATAATATCCAACTCCGATTCTCATCCCCTCCATTGGTTTGATGTGAAAGGAAGCAGAAACAGAAGGCTCAACGTGATCGCTAAACGCATCCGTTGTAGAAATTCCGTTTCCTACAACAACATCATACCCAAAATTTAAATTTCCTAAATTCTGACCTTGGGCTTGGACTCCAAGGGTATGAAGTGGTACGAAATAAGAAAAGCTTAATGGCCGATCAATCACTGGGAAAAATAACCTTCCATGATGGTAAACATCATTCCAATAATTCAAAGGTGTGTGTATTTTTCCTGCAATCAGATAATGATTTCCTTTTGTATTGAATTTTACAAAGGAACGTTCGATGGAGGGAAGAAAAGTCGTAGCTGAACTTCCGTTAAAACGAACAACATATTCACCAAGAAAACTTATCTTTTTATTGAATTGGGAGGTAACGAAAAAATCATGCTCGCCTAAACTGAAATAAGAATGCTTGGACTGACCAGCATCAAACACGTATTCCAAGTGTCCAAACCCTTTGAATTGGGTCGATTTCAAAAGGTCTTGGCCCAATAAAGAATAACTCAAACCTGAAAGCATGAGTAGAAAAGCACATCTTTTCACAGTAAAAAATTTTTCAAATTTAGAAAAAAAGTTCCAAAATTGGGAATTTTATTTTTTGCACCAATTCAAAAGTGTTTTTAATTCTGCGATATCCAACTCTTCATTGTGTTGAACCTGAATGCATCCTTTTGAAGAGGAATAATGGGGAAATTGCGAAATGAAAAATGCTACTCCTTTGGATCCTGGGTACCAACCAATATGATTTTTAAATGCTCCGTAGTGAAAAATATTCTTCTCTTTTTTAAATGTTGGAATTCCATATGAAAGGCATTCCGTGCATTCACCGAAAACCTCTAAGGCCATGCTTCGAATGATGAGCATTCGTTCTTGAACCTCTTTGGGATGGTTCAAATAATATTTTTTGATTTCAGTGGGAAGCTGGTCGAACATGTGAAAGTTCCAATTGATTGATGGCATTGGGTTCTAATCCTTCCCATTTTTTTTGAGAAAAACGAACAACTTGGTCGTAATAAAGAACGATGATAGGCGACTCTTGAATGATGAATTTTTGTAGTTTTGAAGCCATTTTTTCGCTTTCGAGTTGTTGGGAAAGTTGGGAGTATTCTTGAAAAAATTGGTCGTACAAAGGATTCGAAAAATGAGTGGTATTGGGGCCTTGGGGAGAAAAGTTTTTGGAAAAGAAAAGCTGAAAATAATTTTCGCAATGTGGATAATCGGCAATCCAGCTGGCGCGAAAAAATGCCGCCTCTCCGCTTTTGATGGCTTTTCGTAATTGCGCTGGCGGCATGCTCTCCACCTCCACCGGAATTCCGAGTTTTTTCCACGAATCCTGAAGAAACAAACACAAATCCAAATACGTTGGATTCGTCCAAAGCTTGATTTTTGGGAGATTCTTGCCATTTGGGAATCCTGCTTCTTGCAATAATTTTTCTGCAAGTTGAGGTTGAAAACGATTTGCCTCCATCAACGAAGAATCAAAACCGGGTAACCCCGGAGGAATCATGCTGCCCGTTCCTGGAATACCGATGTTATTCCGTAGGTACTTTAACATGTTTCCTCGATCAAATCCGCACGCCATGGCCTTTCGAACCAATGGATTCCGATAGGCAAGTGGGCATTTTTCCGACATGGAAAAACCTAAATATTCGGTATTGAGGTAAGGGCTTTTTAAATAATTGATCTTTTCCCTCAATGCCGGTTGAAGATTCCCATTTTTATCCAATAACTTGTCTTTGTAAGCCGCATCCAATCCATTGATAAAATCGAGATTTCCTGCTAAAAAAGAAATGAACTCGGAAGATCGATCGGGAATAAAAGTAATTTTCACGGCATCCAAATAGGGGAGCTGAACTCCTTGGCTATCGGTTTCATGGTAGCGCGGATTTTTGTGTAAGATTAAAGCCTCACCCGGACCGTGTTCGAACACCTGAAAAGGACCTGTACCAACCGGGTGAGTTGAAAACTGATCGTGATTAACCGTTTCTTTGGCAACAACCGAAGCATAAGGCATGCTCAATAATCCAAGAAAAGGGGCAAAGGGTTTCCTCAATCGAATGATAAATGTAGAGTCATTGGGTGCCTCGAACGGTAGAAGTGAATCGACCTTATCATTGAAAATCCACGCTCCAGACGATGCTACCTCTGGATCCATAACTCTCTGAAAACTAAATAAAAAGTCATGGGCATTGAAAGCTCTGCTTTTAAATTTCAGTTTGGGGGATTCGTGGAAAAAAACGCCTTGCTTTAAGTGGAAGGTATAGGTTTTTAAGTCGGCCGAAATTTCCCAGCTTTTTGCCAAATCGGGAATCGGTTGAAGGTGTTGGTCCAATTTTACCAGGCCGTTGAAAATTTGATGGGTGGTCCAAATGGCCGATTGATCTTTTGCAAACGCTGGATCCAACGTGGTAATTCCCGAGAAAATATTCATCGTGAAAACCAGCTTGTTTTCGTTTTTTGAACCATGGGAGTTACATCCACCAATTATCCACATCGTGGATAAAAAGAAGAGGAATGCGTGGGCAAAACAGAGGGGTTTTTGTATTTTTGAAGTGCTCATTCGTTGAACAAACTTAGCGCTCATTCAACTGAAAATCAAGTTTTTTTACATTTCGGGAAGGAAAGAGGGAGTGAGAATGAATGGTAGATCGTAGACTATATGGGTAAAATTATTTGTATTGCAAATCAAAAAGGTGGGGTTGGTAAAAGTACCACAGCCATCAATTTAGCGGCATCTCTCGCGGTGCTGGAGCAAAGAGTGTTGGTGTTGGATGCTGATCCTCAGGCCAATTGCACCAGTGGATTGGGCATTGATCCGAAATCGATAAAAAAAGGATTGTACGAATGTTTGATGGGAAGCGCTTCCGCGGAAGATTCCATCATTCCTACGGAAACGCCCAATTTGGATTTACTTCCGTCGCACATCGACTTGGCGGGAGCGGAGGTGGAACTGATCAATCGGGATAACCGCGAAAAAACCCTTCAGAAAATCTTGGCACCCATCAAATCAAAGTATGCATACATCATCATCGATTTGCCACCGTCGTTGGGTTTAACAACCGTAAACGGATTAACGGCTTCCGATTCTGTTCTCGTACCAATTCAGTGCGAGTATTTTGCTTTGGAAGGAATGGGGCAGCTATTGAATACCATAAAAATTGTTCAAAGCCGACTGAATCCCAATTTGAAAATCGAAGGATTTTTATTAACCATGTTCGATAGCCGTCTTCGATTGGCCAAACAAGTGGTGGATGAAGTTCGAACTCATTTCAATAACATGGTTTTTGAAACCATCATTCACCGGGTAGTTCGACTATCCGAAGCGCCATCTTTCGGTAAACCCGTTATCCTTCACGATGCGTCTTCTACCGGCGCACAACAATACCTTGCATTGGCGCAAGAAATCCTTCAAAAAAATGCTTCCTTTAAATCATGAGTAATCCCAAATCTGCACTCGGACGTGGGATCGGAGCCATCTTGCCCGATGCCAAAGAGATCCTTGCCCAACCTGCTGCATCCACTTCAGGAATGTCAACCATCCCCATTCAGCAGGTGGAAACCAACCCGTTTCAACCCCGGGCTACTTTTGAAAAATCTGCTTTAACTGAGCTTTCGGAAAGTATTAAAATTCACGGAGTTATTCAGCCCATTACGGTTCGCCGATTGAATGCTCAATCCTATCAACTCATCTCCGGCGAACGTCGATGGAGAGCCTCGCAATTGGCAGGGCTAACCGAAATTCCCGCCTACGTTCTCGAAACCGACGATCAAGGGATGATGGAAATGGCCTTGATCGAGAACATTCAACGGGAAGACCTCAATGCCATTGAAATTGCCATCTCCTACAAACGATTGATTGAGGAATGCAATCTATTGATGGATGACCTCGCAGCTAGAGTAGGGAAAGAGCGCTCAACCGTAAACAACTACGTTCGCCTTTTGAAACTCCCGCCGGAAATTCAACTGTCCATTCGCGATAAAAAGATTTCCATGGGTCATGCCAGGGCCATTATCAATGTAGAACACGTGGATGAGCAGCTGTTTATTTTCAACCAAATCATTGAAAAAGGGTTGTCGGTTCGACAAGTGGAAGAATGGGTTCGTCAGGCGGGAAAATCAGCCCCCAAATCCGTAGAGAAAACTAACGTGCCCCCCGTTTATCAGCAATTGGAAGGGCAACTTTCCGGACTTTTAGAGGCCAAAGTGGCCATTAAAGTCAACGCAAAAGGAAAAGGTTCAATTTCAATTCCCTTTGCAAGCACTGCTCATTTGAATAAAATCCTTGAATTCTTTAAAAAGTAATGCTGAAGTTCGGATTGGCCCTGTTTTTTACCTTAGTTTCTCTGTTCTTGCAGGGCCAAACCATGGATTCTACCGTACACCATAGCCCCCAAAAAGCTGCCCTTAAATCGACTTATTTGCCGGGTTTGGGGCAAGCGTACAATCAGAAATATTGGAAAATTCCGGTGGCCTATGCTTTGATGGGAGGAGCTTTGGTTTATCATTTTGATCAAAAAAAAAACTATGATTTGGCTCGGTTGAATTATCAATCCAAATGGTTTTATGAGCAAAATAAGGCGACTCAGCCGCAGTTAATTGACCCATTCCCAACCCAATCGTTGGGTGCCCTTTCAACCGAGAAGGTTAGGTTGAAAAATTCTAAAGACTTGGGAATTATTTTATTGGTCTTGGCCTACGGCCTTCAGATCGCCGATGCCACGGTAGATGCCCATTTGTTTGAGTTTAATGTGTCCGACGATTTATCCCTACGCCCATCCATCCAATGGGAAGGTGCAACCAATTCAGCTCAATTGGGTTTATCTTTGAGAATCAGATGAGAATAGCATTAGTTGGATACGGAAAAATGGGACAAACCATTGAGCGTTTGGCCTTGGAAAGAGGACACCAAATTGTGTCCAAAATTGATGTTGATTCTCCTCGCGAATTAAATGATGCCGAGGTTGTCATTGAATTCACCCGCCCCGATGTGGTGTTGGATCATTTAAAATGGCTTTCGGAGGTGGGTGTACCCACCGTTGTTGGAACAACCGGTTGGAGTGAACATAAACCGATGGTCGACGATTGGTTTCTTCAGCAAAATGGAGCCTTGTTTTCCTCCTCCAATTTTAGTATCGGAGTAAATTTGTTTTGGGAAGCTTCCGCTTACCTTTCCAAATTAATGGATCAACATCCTCAATATCGGGCCTCTTTGCACGAAATTCACCACACTCAAAAGGTGGATGCCCCCAGTGGAACCGCCATTACTACGGCCGAGGTTGTTCTTCAGCATTCGTCTTTAGAAAAGTGGATTCACGGAACATCTCAAGAGGTTAAAATTTTACCGGTTACCCACGATCGAATTGATCATGTTCCCGGAACACATACGTTGTCGTTTACCAGTGGCGTAGATGAAATTCGAATGACCCACGAGGCATTTTCTAGAGATGGATTTGCCAATGGAGCGATTGATGCCGCGGAATGGCTGCTGGGGAAAAAAGGAATTTTTGGAATGAAAGACTTGCTCGGATTAGGAGCATAATGATAAAAACATGGAATTAATAAAATTTGAACCGACTCCCGTTGATCAATTGTCGCCACTGGCCAAATGGTTTCATCGGATTTTCCCGTTCATGGATCGGTTAACGGCTCGCCAACGAAAATGGTTCATTGGAATCACTGTTTTCAATGTTTTGAGTTTTGTCTTGTTAACCACCATTGCCGGTGCCGGATTGGTTAATCCGCTCATTTTGTTGGTGGTATTGCAAGGATTCAACTTTTGGTACTACGTAACCATTCGCAACGATCTTCCTAAAACAAAAGTTCGCGATTGGGTAGATACCATCACTTTTGCCGTTGTTGCTGCTACGTTTATTCGCACTTTTTTCATTGAAGCGTATACCATTCCAACCTCGTCCATGGAAAATTCGCTATTGGTGGGCGATTTTCTTTTCGTAAGTAAAATGAGTTATGGTGCTCGGGTTCCCAATACCCCGCTTTCCTTCCCATTTGTTCACAATAAATTGCCTTTTGTAGATGGCAAATCCTACTTGAAATTGGTGCAATTGCCCTACAGCCGCATGCCAGGATTTGGAACCGTTCAGCGCGGTGATGCGGTTGTTTTCAATTACCCCATGGAAGATTGGCATCCGGTCGATAAAAAGGAAAATTACATCAAAAGATGCGTTGCCATTGCTGGTGATTCCCTGGAAGTGCGCAACAAGCAGGTGTTCATCAACGGAAAACCACAAGGGTACAACCATCCTGAAAACCTGCAATACAAGTATTTTCTGTACACCAATCAACCCCTCAATATTCAGCAACTGCACGATGACTTTCTGGTGAATATTGACGCTAGTTCTGGAAATGGTCCCATGGAAGGACACGAAACCATCTATTTGTTCGATTTGAATCAAACCCAGTTGGAAGGCTTGAAGAAGTTGAAATCCATCGATTCGGTTCGATTGGCCTATCCATTTACCGCTGGATTCCCGGACCCATCTGTTTTTCCAGCATCTCCAGAGTTGTTCAATTGGAATCCCGATTTTTACGGACCCATTTGGATTCCAAAGGCGGGAGTTACCATTCCTCTAAATGAAAAAAACTTAGCGCTTTACGAACGCGCCATTACGGTGTACGAAGGCAATAAGTTGGAGTGGGTGAATGGCCAATTCCTCTTGAACGGAAAACCCACCACCACCTACACCTTCAAAATGAATTATTATTGGATGATGGGGGACAACCGCCACAATTCATTGGATTCACGTTTTTGGGGATTTGTTCCAGAAGATCACGTGGTTGGTAAAGCCGTTTTCATTTGGTTGAGCATGGATCGTTTTTCAAAAGGAATGGGAATTCGTTGGAACCGCATGTTCCATACGGTAGATCATTAATTCCCTAATCGAACTCCGAATCCCGGAGTATTGCCGATTTCTACACCGTTAAAGCTGCCGTTTTCTCCGAAAATGATGGGTGGCTTGAAGGGGTCGTTTTCCAATAATCGATCGGAATAGCCACCCTCCAATCCTTTTAAATTGGAAACTTGTTGGGCAATTAGCAATCCGGCATGCGCTAGAAGAGAAGTTTCACCGACTTGACATCCAACCACAATTCCAAATCCGAGCTCTTCGGCTAATTTGAGAATTTGGTTGGTTTTTTGAATCCCACCCATTTTGGAGACCCGCAAGTTGATCCAAATTTTTTGGTTGAAATTCGAAAAGGGGAGGAGGTCATCTTTCCGAATGGCCATTTCATCCAAAATGATCGGGGTTGAAATGGATTGAATTAATGCTAGGAGTTCTTGGTTTGATTTCGATTCCAACGGTTCTTCCATGGCTTCAATGGGAATGGGAAGATGTTGAAGGTATTGAATGGCTTGATTTACTGAAGAAAAGCAGTTATTCGCATCAAGTCGAATTTTTAAGCTGGAATTTTGGTTGAATAACCAAACGAGTTTCTCAAAGTCGACTTCTGGATTTCCAGAAATTTTTATTTTGAAAGATTTGAAACCCCAGTTCAAATGTGCTTCAGCTAATTTTTGAAATGTTGAAAAAGACCCATCTCCCAAAACGGCCGAATAATGAAAGGTTTTTTCAATTTTTTGCCAGCCTAAAATGGAGGAAACGGGAATGTTAAGGTACTTGCTATAACCGTCGAAAAATGCCAATTCCAGAGCACAAAACGCTGCGGGATTTTTCTCGATGCTATCCTTGTGCGCATCGCAAAAGGAATCCCATGAGGGTAAATCGAAAAAAGGAATTCCGTTTTTTAACCAGGTATTGATTTGGGTTATTGCCGATTCACAAGATTCGCCGGTAACATACTTCCGCGGACAAGATTCTCCCCAGCCATTCCAATTTGGGCCTTCTAATTTCACCAAAATGGTTTCGGTAGTGGTTCGTGTTGCCGAGTGATGTTTGAAGGAAACCCGAAACGGAATTTGAAGGGATTCAATGAAAAAATGAGTAATCATGCCAAGAATTGTTGGATGGGTATGGCGTATTTGGAGGAATATTGGAGTAAAATGGTTTTGAATTGAGATTCATTTTGCCCTGCTTTTACTCCAAGTTTTTTGATTTGGTCGTACGTTCCATTCTTCAATGGCAGAAGGATTAAAGGTTGAAGTCGCCCGCTTTTGCGCTTCTCGGCATATTCGGAGTTGTTGCGGGCGATGGCCTCATCCAATTGAAGCGCAAGCGTTGGAAGGTTGTTGGGATTGGTTTCAAATTCGAAGTACGCCTCGTATTGAGCCTTTTCTTCGTTGGCTAAAACCTGAGCAAAAGCCAACGGCAGCTGAAGTTCATTCAAAGCCGATAGGACTTGCCCTTCGTGCAATTTTTCTCCAGTAATGTTGGTAATTCCATTTCCCTTTTGCACAAACACGATCAGCGGCATTTTTCCGATAAATCCTACCACCCGAACGATATCGTTCATCGCGTAGCGCACCAATCCCGATGGGGTGGTAACAAAAACGTAATAGGTTTTCCCATTTTCTAGCTTTCCAAGTGTGAGAAATTCCAATTGACCGGTTTCAAATTTTTCTTCTTCAATAAATTCAAAAAAGTTTAAAAAATAGGTTGGAACACCGCCCTGAGTTTTAAGGTCCACGGTGATACTACCTCTAAACTCACTTGAAAGATATCCAGGATCGATGATGGTCGTTTCAGCAGGAATCAACGCTTTTGCGGCATTTAATGCCACTCCGCAACTTCCTCCGGTCCAGGTGTTTAACAATCGCAAATAAGGCCAAATATCCGTAAACGATAGGGTTGCTTTTTGGAATAGGATTTCCAATTCTTCCAATCTGCCTTGGCTTGGATTCAGTTTTTTGAGGACCTTGGTTTGTATGGATAAGGGAATGGACTGGGAAGTTGATAGCGTTTTTGTTTTTAGATCATTCAATAAATCCTGCTTTCGAAGGTTCAGCAATTGGTTTAACTTTAACACCGTTGACGGGTTAGCAGTTCCGATGTAGGTTACGTCTCTGTGTTGGATTCCAAGAAGAAGAATGATGTAGTATTTGTCTTCAAAATTTTCGATTTCAAAAACGGAATGTGGTACTACGTATTTGTTCTTTACCATCCTCGGCATGTTCTTGTAGAAATGACCTGATGCAGAACCAATTGGAACCGGTAAATCAGAAACGGGTTCCTGGGCCGGGCTTACAATTCCTAAAATTTTTCCTGAATATCCTTTTTGTTCCATGTTGTACTGAAAGCTCAAGGATAAATTTTGGCTAAATTTTAATCCATCTAAAACCGACTGCGTTACTGGAATTAACTTAGGAACGTTGGTGCTTCCGCTTGTTTTATTAAGAAGAATTAATTTTTCAGCTACGAAACATTGACTTTCGGGGTGGTGAATTTGATGAACAATAAGTTCTCGAAAGGCTTCATAATCATGCGTTGGAACCGTTTTTTGAAAATCTTCAATGGAATTGATTTGTTGGTATTGGTACTTTTTCCCTAAATCGGTTGAGGCATTTTTCTGAAGGAATTGTTGAAGAACGTTCCATTGCTGTTTATCCGGATTTTGGCAATCGTTGTAAAATTGAGGATGCAAGTTCTTTTTTAATCGATTCACTTTGAGTCGCATCACCCAATTGATCAAATTGTCGGATAAACGTAAATGGAATTTTGGGCTTTTGTCCAATTCGGAATTAAAAGGGGCTGTTAATTGGCCTTCAAATTGTTGGGGATATTGGCGATTGTAAAGGCCAATTTCGGAAATGGGTTTGTTGGGGTTGTAATACGACCCGAAAAGAAGATCCCAAAGAATGATGTTATTTCCATAGTTGTTGTTCGATTCGTGAATTTCTTTGGCATGATGCCAGCGGTGAAGGTCTGAACTCGAAACCAAGTAATTCAACCAACCGTACTTCAATTGAATGTTGCAATGCTGAAAAAATCCATTCACCCCATAGAGAACCAGATGAAAGGCAAGAACCTCTTTGGAAACTCCTAATAAAACGAAAGGAAGGACATCCAAAATAAACTGAAAAAGTTTTTCAATGGGGTGAAAACGACTGGTGTTGAGCCAATAAAGCTTTTCAACCGAATGATGAACGGCGTGAAAACGCCAGAAAAAAGGAACGGTATGACTTAGGCGATGCAACCAATACCTCAGAAAATCGGAAATGAAGGTAACCAAAAGTACTTGATTCAAGAGGTTCCAATGATGAGGCCATAGGGTAATTTTTTTGAAATCAGGTGCAACTTTTAAAAGGATAACAGCCAAAAGAAAGGTAAAAACCTTGGGGAGTACGGTTTGAACCAGCAACAAATAAAATACATCGGTTTTGTAATCGGTTTTCTTTGGAATCCAATCTTCGCGAAACGGAAGGATTTTCTCACCCCAAAAAATGAGGAGAATGGAGATAAGAACGGGTAGGGTAGTGGCCAATTCAAGGTATTGGGGCCCCTTCGACGAAAGGTAAACAAATAAAATAGAGGCCCCTAAAAACGTGAAAGGGTATAATCCCCAAGAAAAAAGCGCTTTAAAGTTTTCGTTTTTCATGCCGTTAATCCTTCAGCGCTTTCTATGAGGTTCATGAAAGTTTTCCCGAAGCGAACGGCGGGAGCTCCATCCACTAAATTGTGGTCGAAATGAACAACCATGCACAAATAAGTGTGTTTGCCGTTCAAATCCTGAACCGAATAAGAACTTCCCGCAGCCATCATCAACCCGTAGGGACCAATGGGGATGGGCCAAAATTTCCGATTCCGAACAATTAAACCCAGCGTGGTGAACGCAACCGTGCCCAACGCTTCTTTCCATTTGTTTGGATTCGAAAGGGCACGTTTTAAAATCCATTGCCGAACAGCAGCTGGGAGGGATTGAAAGAATTTGCTTTTTTTACGGATGTGCAATTGCTCCAAACTCATTCCTTCAGCTTTGATGAATTCCTGCAGAATTTCATCGAATGATTTTTTTTGAATGGCTCGAAAAATATAGGGAATTGGAACTTTGATTCCGTTTGGAGTTTCCTTTTCAAAAATCATGGAAACATCCACATCGTCGAAAATGATGAGTTTCTTCCCCTTTTTTATTCCTTGCATTTCGGGGTGTCGAGCCACCGCTTGTCCGTAACACCAAAGCAAATAGGCCAATTGCGAAATACCGGAATGTACTTTTAATTTACGCTGCGAAATGGCCTCGGTCATTTTGCTGATTTCTACTTCGAAATTGGCGTGGGCCATGTTGCGCTCCCCTCCCAATTTGAGGAAATCTACAATGCTATCTCGATAGGGGAGCCAGGGTTTTTCGGTAAAGCTCATGATGATTTTCGTGGAGTTAGTTCAAATGAAATGGGAAATTGAGGTTTAATAGTCACCAATAATTCTAAATCGAGGGTTTTGGGCAACTCAATTTGGTACTGATAATTTTTTATCAGGTGAATCAAAGCAATTTGAACCTCTACCAAAGAAAAATACTCACCAATGCATCGGTGTTGTCCAGCACTGAAAGGAATATAGGCCAATTTATCCCTGTTTTTTACGGCTTCTTCGAGAAAGTGTTCCGGATAAAAAGTAAGCGGTTTTTCCCAATATGATGGATTTCGGTGAAGGAAAAGAACGGGAATATTCACATTTACCCCTTTGGGGACTGGAATTCCCATGATTTCATCTTCTTCCAATGCTTTCCGGCCAAATCCCCAAACTGGAGGATAAAGGCGCATGGATTCTTGGATACACATTTTTAAGTAGGGGAAGTTTTTCAACTCCTCGCCATTCAATGGCTGTCCTTGAAAATTGCCATCTATTTCGCTTTTTACCTTTTCAAAAATATTGGGGTGTTGATGCAACAAAACCATCGACCAAGTTAAAACCACGGAAGTAGTTTCATGACCAGCAACAAACATGGTCATTACCTCATCCAAGATTTCCTCTGCATTGAGTTTTTTACCGGTATCAACATCAGAAGTCGACATGTACATCGCAAGAAGATCATTGTGCAGATGTTCAGATTTTTCCCGATTTTCTATGATTTGAGCAACTATTTCTTTCAGGATTTCAATACTTGCCAAACCTTGTTTTCGAATTTTGGTTGGTAATTTTTTTTGCCAATTGAAGGCTTTGAATCGTTTGGTTGTAAGGTGTTTAGAAGCGAAATGAAGATGTTTCTTAATTTCATCAAAATGAAAGTCCATTTCTGCTTGTAGAATGGAGTCGGTTAGCATGGATAACGCTAAATGGCTCATTTCTTCCTCTAAATCAAACAATTGATTTTCTTTTCTTTCTTTCCAAAAGTTTATGGCCGAATTTTCAATGATTCCAAATAAGCCATCCATTTGTTCTTTATTGAAAAATGGCTGGGCCAGTCGCCGTTTTTGTTTCCAAATCTCACCCTCGGTAGTTAAAAGTCCTTCCCCCAATAATTCTTCTAAAAACTGATAATTGGGTTTTCTGGTATAATTTTTTGCTTTATTGATTAGAACATGCTTGATGGCTTCTGGATGATTGAGCACCAAGAATTTCCGACCAAACAAATCAAACCAAAACAGATCTTTCTGTTCAGCAGTGTGCTTTTGAAAAAAATGAAAGGGGCTTTTTCTAAAATTTAAATAATGACCAATTACCGGGAATTTCCCCGAGGCCATAGGTTGGAAAGTCTTCTTCATGGATGATGTTAACATCCAAAACTAAAAGAAAAAATTGAAAACGACAATTATTTCTTTACTCGAAAAATGAAGCGATAGTCCAGAAAACCAAGAATTCCAATGCCCAAAGTGTAGGCCAATAAGTCACTCCACAGAAAACCGTGCCCCAAAACCAATCCGCCCCATTTGTTGCTCCGAATTTCATTGATCCAATCAGCTTGATAAAGTTGGCTGATTTCTATTCCAAAAGCAAAAACAATGGAATAAACGCCGATGCTTAGTGTTTTGGTGTTAGGAAACAAAATCCCAAAACCCAAAAACACCATTCCAGCCCAAATCATATCCGGACCCATCAAACTGAAATAGTAGGGCAAATGGGGCTCTGAATTCCTTACACTTAAACCAAATAACAAGGCAACGAAGAAAAAGAGAATCTGATATTTAGGGTGACGTTGTTTCAAGAAAGTAGTTTCTTTGCTCAAAAATAAGGAACAAATCTAAATTTCAAGGTAGATTTTTTATGATTTCAGCTGTTCCAGAATTGCTTTCGCTTGCTGGTTCTGAGGATTTCTCTGAATGATTCTGCTAACGATCTTTTGGGCCTCCCGAACATTCCCTTGGTACAAACAATAACCGGCCCAATTCATCAACAACGGCTCATAATCGGGATCCAAGGCCAAAGCTTTTCGGTAACAATCGCCTGCTTTTGCGCCATTTCCACTTTGCAAGTGCAAAAATCCAAGATTATTCCATGCCTGAACTTCCTTTGGATTTTCCTGAATGATCCATTCCAAAGTCTTTTTTGCGGAAGCAAAATCCTGACTTTCCATCAAATAGGCGGCAAGTTTATTTTGAAATTCCAAGTTCCTCGGCTGAAGTTTTACGGCCATTTTCAACGATCCAACCGCCTCGGAAAGCATGCCCATTTCATGCTGGGTTTCCCCCATTCGGTAGGCCGTCCATGCATCCCAATTCTCCAATCCCAATCGATTGCCGGATTCTAAAACCTCCGAAAAATTGCCTTTCATGAAATGCAAATAAATGGAAGTCCTCCAATATTCTAGGTCCTTCGATTTGCAACGTTGCAGGTAGAAAAATGCGCTGTCCAAATGCTTGGAATTTCCGTTATCAAACCGCTCGTAAAACTGACCGTAAGCCTTGGCCATCGTGAGAGCAGAAGGATTCTTTTCGTTGATGGAGGCCAAGCCAATGAATCGTTTTTCACCCGCAACTTTCTTTGATGGTTCGGGTTTGCGAATGAAATGGTCGTGAACCGTTACGTGGGGAATATCTTTGGTGCCGCTTCTCGGCATGTGGCAACTTACGCAATTCGACTGAGCAGTGATTCCTGCCTTGGTGCACAAGTGTTGATTCGAATTCGAGTGGCAGGAATTGCAAGCATCGTTAAAAATCTGTTTCCCCGTAACTTTTACGCTCACGTGCGGATTATGGCACGTGATGCACGTTAGTTTCCCCGATTTGGTGAAGCATTTGCTCTGGGTCATTCGATCGGCATGCGATGCCATGATGAACGAAGGATCGTTTTCGTACCTCGGTAAAAACACACTCATCACTTCACTCAATTGCATTCCCGGACGGAAATCGAAAAATGTTTTCCCTGGTTTTAAAACGGCATTTCCTTGCAAATGGCAACGTTGGCATAAATTAACCTGCAAATCGAACGATAATTTCTTGGGATTCACAATGGTAAAATCGGTATCCTTTTTAGTATCTACCCGAATGCCTTTGAGCTTTTCATGAACGTGCAACTCTCCCGGGCCATGGCAACGCTCACAGGAAATCCCTTTGGGCATGAGGGTGAATTTATTTTCCGATCCTCGATCCATTTCAGGTAAGCTATTGTGGCACGAAATGCATTCGGAATTCAAGATTCGTGAAAATCGACTGTTGTTTCCATTTTCAAAACCTGGAGGTAAATCCCATTTCTTTTGTTGGGTGTAAAAGGTCATGGGCATTTGGTAGAGGTAACCGTTTACGCTCGTTAAATGGCTATTGGTGTGTTGGCCAGAACCTACGATGTAATCAATTTTTTCAACCCGTTGATGAACCGTATCTCTTCCTTCTAAACGAAATTCGCGCATAAAAATGCTTCCGTTTGACTTGAATGCTTGGTAGTAAAAATTGAGTTTTTTGTCGTAAATGATGGGATGTTGGTAGTTTGCTGCCGATTTCTCGAAGGAGGCGGTATCGAACGATTGCCCCATTCCCGTATGAGTAAAGGTGTGGCGAATGGTATCGTGGCACATGGCGCACTTGGCCATCCCAACGTAGTCAACGGTGTCGTTAATATTCAGCCACGGAGAATTTGAAGAAGATGTTGGAACGGAAGATGTTTCTTGGTTGTTGTTGCAATTCCAAAGGAAAAAAAGTCCTGCCGCCAATAAACACCAAATCCAAATACTTTTTTTCATTTCATGAAGAGTTCCTTCGCAAAAATAAGGAATCCCAAAGCGATGAGGAACCAACCGAATCCTTTTTTTAAGGAACTTGAAGAAACTTTTTTAGCCAGCGAATTTCCTAAAAATATCCCGCCAATGGCCATGGCCGAAAAAGGCAATAAAATAGACCAATTGGGAGAAAATCGAGTTAAATCTCCAGCAAATCCTAAAGTAGATTTAACGGAAATGATCAACAATGATGTTGCCATGGCCTTCTTTATTTCCAATTTGCCAAAACGATGGAGCAATGGAATGATGAGGAAACCACCCCCAGCACCAACAGTACCGGTTAAGAGGCCTTCCATAAACCCAGCAATGACCAAGGAATAGACCGAAAAAACGGATGCATTTGAATTCTCTTTACTTTTTGAAATGGAGGAAAATCCCGCTGAAATCATGATGAAGGAGAAAAAAATCATCAGGGCATTTCCTTTGGCAAACGAATAATCAGTGATACTGAATGATTCTGGAATGAGTGGCAGTAGGTAAAAACGTGCGATGTAAACGGACAAAATCGACGGAATTCCGAAAATTAGTGCTGATTTGAAATCAATGAGCCGATCTTTAGATTTTTGGATTGTACCTACCCAGGCTGCCAAACCAACCACAAAAAAAGAATAAGAAGTGGCCTCCAATTCGGGCACATTCAACAAATAAACCAGAACAGGTAGCGCCAAAATGGATCCGCCCCCGCCAATGAGTCCAAGACTTAATCCGATCAAAAGGGCGAGGGCGTAACCGAGAATTTCCATGTTTATTCTTTTACTGCTTCAAAAGTAATTTCGGTGGTTTGAATCATGTCCCAAAGGGCAATCGGCCAAGGGCCTCCCTCTTTCAAAGTCGTGTACAAGAAGTTAAGTTCCTCCTTCTGACCTTTTTCCGAAATCGAACTTTGAATATCTTTCAATTTTACACCGTACCCCTTTAACGATTTGTAATCGTCCATCACCAAACTTTGGTCGTCAAAATGAATTTCCAAATATTCTTTGCTGAGTTGCTTGGAGCCGGTCGCAAAATAATCAATGTGGGCAATGGAGCCGTCTTCGTATTTCAGTAGAAGACTTAGATTGTCGGTTTTTCGAACCCGTTCATTTCCTTCTAACCCTTCAAAATGAGCAGAAACAACCTTGCTTTCCGTGAAGAACGTCATCAAATCGATGATGTGGCAAGCTTCCCCAATGATTCTTCCGCCGTCGTCGTGGGTCCAATGGTCGTAAGGAATGAATCCGGCGTTCATGCGGTAATGCATCAACAACGGATTGCTGCGTTTCGAAGTAGCTTTTTTCATTTCTTGCGCATACTTGGAAAAGCGACGATTAAAACCCGTCATCAAAACCGGTTTACCTTCCGTTCCGTTTGCGTAAAAATCTTTAATGCCTTGCAATTGCTCTTCGTTGATGGCCAACGGTTTCTCAACAAAAACGTTTTTGCCCGCTGTTAATGCCTGCAAAGCCAATTCAGCATGGTTTCCGTGGCGGGTACAAATCATGATCAAATCCAAATCGGGATCGTTGCACAATTCTTGGTAATCGGAAGTGGCATACGCTACCTGGTATTGATTTCCAATGGCTTTCGCCTTTTGTCCGCTTCGGTTGTAAATGGCTCTGATTTCAAATTGAGATGAAAGAGAAGCTAAATTGGGAAGGTGCATCCCGGTCGCAAATCCGCCAACCCCGGCAATAGCTACCCGAATTTTTGACGCATTCGTTGGCCGGGTGTTGATGGAAATTCGTTTTTCATCGGCATTTTTGGTTAGAAACGAATCCACCCCATCTTTTCCGTAGTCCAACAACGTCATGATGGGCTTTTTGCCTTCCGAAGTCAAGGCCGTAAACGCTTCTTCCACTTGCTCAATGGGGAAAACCGCATCAATTAAAAGCGACAAGTCTATTTTGTTTTCGTGAACCAAGCGTAAATACTCGGTCATGTTTCGGTTTTCGGTCCATCGAACATACGAGAACGGATAATCCAATCCCTTTTCTTCGTAGTTAGAATCGTAACGACCAGGGCCGTAGGAAGTAGAAACGAGGAAGTCCAGTTCTTTGGCGTAAATGTCACCTCGTTTAATTTCCATGCCCGAAACGCCTACCAAAACCACACGGCCTTTTTTCTTGCACATTTTGAACGCGGTAGAAAGCGGTTCGGAGGAATACGTAGCAGCGGTAAACAAAACAGCATCGGCCCCGTGGCCGCCCGTTAAAGAATTCACCACATTGATCACGTCTTCCTTGGCAGGATTAACAATGCGTTCCGCGCCTAATTTTTGAGCGATATCCAAACGGCTAGGATCCAAATCGGTAACGATGGTTCGAACCCCTGAAAGTTGGAGCATTTGTTGCGCCAATAATCCAAGAATTCCTGCTCCAACCACCACACATACTTCTCCCAAACGCAAATCGGCCCGACGAACGCCTTGCATCGCAATGCCGCCCAGCGTAACCGTACTGGCCTTTTGGAAGTCCATTCCTTGGGGCATTTTCATCACCAAGTTTACGGGAACATCAACGAATTCGGCGTGATTGGCCAAACCGGCACCGGCGGCGGCAACCGAATCGCCCACCGAAAATCCGGAAACTCCAGTTCCTAAACCGATAACAATTCCAGAGATGGAATACCCCGTTGGCTTTCCTCCATCCAAAGCCCCCTTCACTTTCGCCAAAGTTCGCTGTATTCCGTTGGTTTTCATGAACTGCAGCACCTCTTTCACCTGTTCGGGTTGTTCCATGGCCCGCTTAATGATGGATTTTCCCGATTCATTCACACCGGCCATTTCAGTGCCGGCAGAAATACAAGAATTCACCACTTTAATCAATAAGCATCCGTCAGAAACCAAAGGAGTTGGAACCCGTTCGCCAATGACGCGTCCCTTTTTTACCACAGCTTGTATCATATTTGCAAAGGTCGGAAAATTTTCTTTTTATTTATCGGAAATCAAACGCCACAATCCGGGCCAATGCCGCCCCTTTCCCTCGTAATCCAAACCGTAACCCACCACAAAAGTTGGATCAATTTTTAGTCCAACAAATTCAGGTTCAAAATCGGTTTGATTGGCAGCTGGTTTGTACAAAAAGGTAGCCATTGAAATGCTATTTGCGCCATTTTCTGTCAATAAGTCTCTTAAGTAAACTGCTGTTTTTCCCGTGTCAACAATATCTTCCACAATCAAAACGTTGCGATGGGTCACAGGAACTTCAAGGCCCATCACGCTGCGAACTTCTCCCGAACTTTCCGTACCCTCGTAACTCTTCACTCGAATGAATTCAATATCCACCGAAAAGGGGATTTGCCGCAAAAGATCGGCTGCGAAAACGAAAGCTCCTTGCAATACCACCAAAACCAGCGGATTCTTATCTTTCCAATCGTGAGCAATTTCTACCGCCAAGCGTTCGATGGCTTTTTGAATTTCTTCCTCCCGAATAAACGGTTCAAAAGATAATTGGTCGATTTTTCTGATTTCCATGAGATTTAGCGTTGGTGGTAATCCTCCATTTTGTTTTTTTCTTCTTCGTAGTGGGTGAGCCATCGGAGGGAAAAGGTTTGATGCACCCAGAAGTTTTTTCGTTCTGCGAACGTTTTGCCCCAATCGTTCCAAAGGAAACGGGTGCCTTTCTTTAATTGCACTCCACCGTCTTTGATGAGGGCTTTTTTGCGTTCGGCCGACCAATGAGCGAAAAGTTGAGGAGACGGATTGGCCGAAACACCGTTGCCACTAACTTCCTTCAATACCGAATTGGCATTGTCCCATTGAAGGTTGGAACAGGCCTTGGCATACTTTAAAAAGCTGAGGAAGTAATATCCACCCGTTTTGCCTTGCTCCTGCAAAATGGAACTTGTTTCTTGAAAAACGGAATCGGGAAACGAACAGAAAATCTCCATTCGTTTTTTGGCTCGGGTAATCAATACGTTCAGCAATCGGTAGCCATTTTTTTGGGAGATGGGCCCAAAGTTCCTTCTGAATTTTCCGTTCCGATCGGGCCCGAAAGTGGTTGAAATGAACAAAACATCGCGTTCGTCTCCCTGAATGTGCTCCAAGTTTTTGACAAATGCCGAACCTTCCAAATGCTGCCAAACGGCTCGAAAATCGGCGTCCTCCAATTGTTTTTGAGCGATGCTTGCCAAAATCAAATTTCGTTGGTACAAATTCAACGTTCCAATTCCAAAACTAGGCCAGTTCCCGTTGGGCATTGGTTGAATCTTTTTGATGGCTTCCACCAATGCCTCTGCTTCTTTTTGATTGGTTGCATCTTCGTAA
This sequence comes from Bacteroidota bacterium, assembly GCA_947459245.1. GTDB lineage: Bacteria > Bacteroidota > Bacteroidia > UBA7662 > CANHCV01 > CANHCV01. Next base: position 9,114 of record CANHCV010000018.1, on the reverse strand, counting down.
TTTCCATTCACGGAATGAAAATGAATGGGCGAATCCATGCGGTCGGCGGCGATGGGAATCAATTGATTCTGGTAAAAAGCTGCGTTGGAAAACTGAATCAATAATGGATGTTCCGAACGGTAGTGGATGGAAAGCGGTAATCGGTTCGACTGAGGGAGTTGAAGCGCAAAATCCAACAGCGATTCGGCCTCGGTTAAACTTTTTTGCGCTTCCTTTTCCGTCCATTCACCCGATTCTTCTTCGTCGGGAGTGAGGGAAAAATCCGAAGAAAAGTAATCGGACGGTGGCATTTGTTGCTCATCGCCTGAAACGATGGCACGATTCGCTCTTCGAAGGCAACAAAACGTATCCTCCACCCGCAGCTGACTGCTTTCGTCCAGCAAAATCCAATCGAATAGGGCCGCATTGGAAGGAAGAATCTGACTGGCGGTAACGGGATTCATCATCACCACCGGAAATAAATCGGTGAACAATTCGGTGTCGGTGGCGATGATTTGCCGAAGCGGATTTCGTTTTTGTCCTTTCGCTCCCCGCTTGTTGTACAAGCCGATGGGTGAGATTCCCTTTTCCTTGAATTTTTGAAGCGCCAAACGAGTGCGCTCCAACTCTTGGGAATGAATAAAATCCAACATGGCGGGTGCCAAATGCCTCAATCGATGCGCCAACTGCAGCGGTTCGTGCACATCCGACGGAAGGGAAAGGTCTTTTTTAAATTGAAAAAACCAATGGAGGTACCATCGCAATACCGCTGGAGTTGAGGTTTTTCTTCGAGCAATTTCCATCGCCCAAGTTTTTTGATCGGGAGAGAATCCTTCCCACGCCTTTTTGATGTCATGCATCAACCCAGAACGAGCCACCGATTTTTCGTTGGTGGTCACCCAATTCATCAAATCCACTTGGGAAAAAGGAAGTTGAGCAGGAAGAATCGGATTCCGTTGAAGGTTGGTTTGAATGTTCGCTCGGTCTTGAAGCAATTGAAGGACCGATGGGGAAAGAAGGTTGCTTTTTTGCCAACCGTTCGGCTCCGTTGAAAAGGAAATTTCATCGGTTGGCCACTCCAATTGGGCCGCTGTCGTTTCGCCCAAAGTCAAAGCCATTTGTTTCCATGCGGCCCATTTCTTCAACCAAACATCCCGTTTCTCCAATTCGGATTTCAAAGATGAGGAAATAGCCGATAACCATTTTCTGAGCGTTAACGAAAAACCCTTCCAACGAATGCAAGGCGATTGGGCAAATTCGTGTTGAAGGGTTTTGCCATCGGCTTTCCATTTTTCCCAGGTTTGCAGGTATTGGTTCCAATTGCCCGAATCGTTGCCCCTTTGAAGCTCATCTTCCAATTGTTTCCACCGATAAACCGATTGGTACAAATCAGAAAAATGTTTCGGAAACGAGGTAGGGGAGAGTTGTTCTGAAGAAAACTCAAAAAAAGGATGTTGGAAAAATTGGGGAATTTCTTCCTGCCATTGTTGGATGGATTTTGAGGTTTGAATAACCCATTGGTACTCTTTTTCTTCAAAGGAGAAAGGAAGGTGCGGCAGATCTTCGTTCAATTCAATCGGTCCACCGATTTCATCGAAATACTCAATCCATTCCATCCAGTTTTTCTGATCGAAAAGAGGTGATTGGAGTTTGCTTAATCGCTCTTCGTAAAGGTGCACATCGGTTTCCAATTGCTCCATTTGAGTGAGAACGGTTTTCGAAAAGGCATTTCCTTCTTCGGTTTCTTTCCGCTCTATTTTCTCTCTTGCCTTTGTAACCACTTCATCCCGATCGGCGAACGGGTCTTCAATGAGTGCAAGGTGTTGGCCCAAACGAGGGTCAACTTTTAAAAGATTCTGAGCCAACACTTCCATGGCCGTTTTCTTTTCGCAAACCACCAAAATCTTTTCCTTGTTCAACAAGGCTTGGGTAATGATGGCCGTTAAGGTTTGGCTTTTCCCCGTTCCCGGTGGCCCTTGGATGACCGTAACTTCGGCTTCTCCCAAATTCATGAGTACCGATTGTTGGGAGGGATCGGTTGGAATGGGGGAGAAGGGAATGCGTTTTTTGGGTGGAAGCGGAGGAAATAATTCCACGCTCTCCAACCCATTCAATTCTTTGATGATGGCGCTTTTCCGTTGTTTGAAAATCCCGAACACACCAGAGAACAACAGGTATTCTTTCTTTTCCTGAAATTCGAGCGCCAATCTGTCGCGGTTGGGCAACGGCAAAACCGAAGCTCCGAGGTACGATTTTAATAATTGAGGGTCGAAAGCTTCAGAGCCATATCCCTGTTCTTGGGCGAATTGCACCAAAAAACGGTGCATCTCATCCACCGAAAGCACATCGTCTTCGTTTAAAAACCCTTCTAACTCGGGCAAAGCAGGTCGACCCATTCGTTTGAAATGTTGCCCCAACGTTTCGTTGATGGAAAATTCGTGCATGGAAGAAACCGTCCAACGCCCATTGCGTTTGGTTCTATTCCTGGAAACAACAAAGGCGTTGTTGAGCGGATCCATGTGAATGTCGAGCTGCCAAATGAACAAAGGGCTAGCCCAAATGCGATCCTGATTTTGATGGACCAACAAGGGATAACCAAAAGAGAAGGAAGCTACTCCCGTTTCTTTCAAAAGGTTATCGTGTTCAAACGCCGCATTTTGGAGTTTGCGGAAAATGGTTTTCAATGGGGAATCGGAAGGTATTTCAGTCGTTGGAAACGGGAGTTCCAATGAGAAGGCTTCTTCCGAAAGCAGCAATTGCAAAAAGCGATTTTCCGCGCCTTTGAGCACGTAATACAAATCGTGCAACTCCAGGCGCGAACCCGTTCTTCCGGGTAGGGCGTGGAGGTAAATGGAGCGACCAGATTCTCCAACGAGCTTTTCACGAAGGCGGTCAAAAAAAGAAGGGTGAAATTTCACCCTTCAAAAATACTTGTTTATTTAGAAATTAAATCGGTAATTTCTTTCGACATCGGTTTGGTTCCCGATTGAAAGTGACCCAAGTAAGTGCCATCGGCACCGATGAGGAATTTGTTGAAATTCCACGAAACGGTAGAATTCTCTACACCGTTCTTTTCTTTTTGGGTTAACCACTGGTAAAGAGGATGTTGGTTTTTTCCTTTAACGTCGATTTTCTCGGCCATTAGAAAGGTAACGCCGTAATTTTTTTGACAGAAAGATTTGATTTCTGCATTACCTCCAGGCTCCTGACCCATGAACTGATTGCATGGAAAACCGATCATCACCAAATTGGGGTAGGTCTCGTGCAATTTTTGAAGATCTTGGTACTGAGGCGTATAACCGCATTCAGAGGCCGTGTTCACAATTAAAATTTGCTTCCCTTTGTATTGCTCCATTTTTACTACATTTCCATCAATATCCTTGAAAGAAAGGTTGAAGATGGATTCCACCGGAGGCGTTAATGATTTGTTTTGGGAATTGGAGGTGCACCCGAGAAGGGCTAAAACCGAAATAAATAATGTTCTCATGTTTTTTAAACAAGGTCAAGCGCCTTTTGTTTAAAGAGAAGCCGTCTTAAATGTTAGGACATTCCGAGCAGGCACCCATTTGTTGGCCAACCACGCCATCGGAAGATAGGCGAAAATGATATCCATGGCCTCGAACCAAAACGGGGCAGGCAACAAATAAACCATATAAATGCCAGCCAAAAGATTGAAAATGGCAACACCAAACGTGTAACGACTGGCATTTTCAAAAGCAAAGCGCTTCATCAAAATGGCTGAAACCAAAGTTCCAACAGCATGGGCCAAAAACGGCGTTACAAAATGACGCGCTTCCATCTTTGGCATTCCTTGCAATAATCCCTTTTCTGTCGAAAAATCCACTCCTTCTGGAGGTGGAATCAAAAGTGGACCGAATTGAATGATTAAACCGTTGACCAAAGAACCCAAAATCAAGGCCCCAACGAAAATCAAGATGTTTTTAAGGCTGGCATTCATCTTCAAAAGTTTTTTCAAAGGTATCAAAATCTTCCTTTAAACGATTCATCATTCGGTTTTTGTGATCTTGGTCTTTCAAAAAAGAATACAAAATTCCATTCAATGCCATGGCCTTGAATTCGCTGTAATTTCCGCCGTATCGACTAAAAAAACGAGTTACTTCTCGGTTGCGATCCGATCGTAAAATTCCCAAATCGTCCGAACCGAAAACCAAGGGTACACCGGCTTTTTGGTAGCGTCGCCAAGGGTGCTCCTCAGGTTTTATTCCAAGGATAAATTCGTTGCTGCCGAAATTGAGTTCCAACGGAATTTCTTTCTCCCGCATTCGATTCAAGGTGTCTTCTTCGTCCCATTCCCAAAAAATGGCTACCCCGTGCCCAATGCGTTTTGCACCCGCTTGAACCGATTGGGATATGGTGTGAGGGTACATGAAGTTTTCGGTCTTCTCCTTGGTTAATTCACCGGCATGCAAAGCCACGGAAGCCGTTCGGAATTTTTTTCGGAAGAAGGAAATCATCTTAAAGTGAAGCGTTTTTTCGGATTGGGTAATGGGATGATTCTCAGCGCCAACCAAGTTAATTCCAACCACTAATTCTGACTTTTCGCAAGCTAAAAACGCAAAGTACATTTGTTCGAAAACCAAGTGCGACGGCAGTAACCGTAAAACATACATCAAATACCTCAAGGTAAATGTTTCATCATCTAACCGCAATCGCTGGTGCACCTCTTCCATTCTTCGGCACGTAGCCTCAGCAAATTTTTGGTTACTCTTGGTATGTAATTTTTTAAAAGCCGCCTCAAATTCTTTATTGAGATTTACGTCCCAAATGGCAGCGCTGATCCAAGGTTTGGCCAACTCCTCCAAAAAATCGTTCTCCGCACGGTGGGGGAAGTTTTCAAAATGCGTTTCCAAATAGCAGATGTTTTCCGACAAACACCTTGCCTTGGTTTCCAATAATCCCGCTTCGGTATAGCCCGGAATTGCATCAAAAAATTTGGGAAATATGCCGAAAAAATGCTCGTCAGAAGCTGTTTCCTCTCCGTCAAAATCTTCAATCGACCAAGCCCGCAGCCAATCCTTCTGAAAATTCTCCCAAATTTCGTCCTGAACCAAATCGGGAAGGTATTCCCATTCCTTTCCTTGCTTCGCCGTTTTCGAAACAGTATAATCCTCGGTAGAAATCCAAAGGCCTTGCTCAACGGCACTGTTCATGAGGTTTTCGGTGAGCAAGGATCCATCGAAATGATGGTGCAAATCCCCACCTTTGGGCATTCGTTTTACCAACGCATGCAACAAATTTTCGTCACTCCGATGAACTTCAATCCAAGTATTTATTTTTGCTTCCGTTGAATTCATGGTCCTATTTTTTCAATGGTTTTTTCGGGCGTAAAGCCAAAACTCTTCTTTCCCCAATGCACCAAATTCTGTTGGTCCTCGAACAAATCCAACAGCACGGTATTATGAATTTCTCCTTTAACCGAATTCGCATTTTTAAATTCGATGAAGAAGACCATTTGTTGGGTATTGATGGTTTTGCTTCCGAGAACTACAGGAACAATTTTCTTTTTGCCAATCGCCAAATAGAAGTTTTTTTGCAGGTAAATCTCGCTTTTTGCTTTAAAATTAGAATCTTTTTCTTGGGCACCCACTGCGGTTTCCCAATCATCGGCGAAGACTTTTAGGGTGCCTTTCATCGATTTTTCCGATGGTTTCAATTCGGCAATGCTTAGATGCACCGGATGAAAATGAAGAAGTAATACAAGGAAAGTCCAAAACATGGTGCGAAGTTCAAAAATTGTTTCCTATTTTTCATCCTTCAACCAACCAAACTTTGGAAAACATCCAAACGTACTTTTTTGTGGGATGGAACCACATGATGAACCTATCTTCTTGGGATCATTGGATGTTCACCATTTTATTGGTGCTTCCTTTTGAGTTTCAGGATTGGAAAAAATGGCTAACGGCGATTTCCCTTTTCACTTTGGGGCATACGCTTACGTTGGTTCTCTGTGCCTTTTTTCCCAACTTGCTAGCTGTTTCCTGGATCGAAACCGCCATCGTGGCCACCATTGTTTTTACCGCCTTCGGCAACATCTTTCAATGGAGTGGCAAGAATTTCTTTTGGAGTGGAATTCTTTCTTCCTTTTTTGGCTTACTTCACGGTTTGGCATTTGGAAAAGACGTGGCCGGAATGTTGCCCCAAGAAGGTAAATTTTCCAGCATTGTGGGATTTGGACTTGGACTGGAGGCCGCCCAATTGGTGGGAGTACTTTCGGTATTGGTGATCACCACCATTTTTAATTCGGTGGTACCCAATAAAAATCGGGAGCTGGTTTTGGTGGTTTCTGGAATAGGAATTGGAATGAGTTTATTTAAATTGATATTTTAATAGGATGAAGAAACTGTTTTTCTTTGCTTGGGCCTTTATTGGCCTAGTTTCTGCGCAAGAGCGTTCAAAATTTAAACAATTGGAGGAAGAATGGCCCACGCCTTCAACCACCAGAAATGCCAGTGGTGCTCCAGGTGCCAATTATTGGCAGCAAAAGGTAGATTACCACATTCAAGTGCGAATCAACGAAAGCCAACTGATGTTGGAAGGGAAGGAAACCATTACCTACCACAACAATTCACCCGATAAGTTAACCTATTTGTGGTTGCAATTGGATCAAAACATTTACCGAAACGCCAACACATCTACCCAAATGCGCAACGGTACTTTGGATAATAGAAACGATGTTGGGAACCTCAAAAGAATGGCAAAACCTGCGTTCGAAGGCGGTTGCGATATACTTTCCGTTACCGATGCTTCCGGAAAAAAGCTAAAATACACCATCAACGAAACCATGATGCGGGTAGATTTGCCTAGCGGCGGATTAGCTTCAAAAGGCGATTTTACTTTTAAGATCGATTGGAAACACAAATTGAACGATGCCCGTTTTGCCGGTGGCCGAGGTGCCATCGAATTTTTTGAAGCCGATAGCAATTATATTTTCGAAATGGCTCAGTGGTTTCCACGCCTTTGCGTTTACTCCGATAACGTAGGTTGGCAACACAAACAATTCCTGGGATCCGGGGAATTTACCCTCAACTTCGGCGATTATAAAGTGGAAATTACCGTGCCTTCCGATCACATCGTGGTGGCTACCGGCGAGTTGCGCAATGCGGCATCGGTGCTTACCGCCACCCAACAAAAACGATTGGAAGCAGCCCGCGTAGCCGATCGTCCTTCCCTCATCGTTACCGAAGAAGAAGCAAAAGCCAACATCCAAGATGGTCGTTCTACCACCGAAAAAACGTGGATCTTTGAAGCGAAAAACGTTCGCGATTTCGCTTTCGCGTCCTCCCGCCGTTACATCTGGGATGGCATGGGCGTAAAACTGGGATCTCGAAACGTTTTGTGCATGTCGGCCTACCCGCCGGAAGCCAATCCACTTTGGGGCAAATACTCCACCGAAGCTGTGGCCCATACCGTGCGCATTTACTCCAAATTCACCATCGATTATCCGTATCCGGTGGCTATTTCGGCCAACGGTCCCGTTGGCGGGATGGAATATCCCATGATTTCCTTTAACGGTGCCCGCCCCGATAAAGATGGAACTTACTCCGAACGCCGCAAATACGGACTCATCAGCGTGATCATCCACGAAGTGGGACACAACTTCTTCCCCATGATCATCAACAGCGATGAGCGCCAATGGACGTGGATGGATGAAGGGTTGAATACCTTCGTTCAATACTTGGCCGAACAAGAATGGGATCGCAATTATCCCAGTAGCCGAGGCCCCGCCCGCAACCTAACCGATTACATGCGTAGCCCCAAAAACATGCAGTCGCCCATCATGATGAATTCGGAGAGTTTGCTTCAGTTTGGAAACAATGCTTACGGAAAACCTGCAACGGCCCTGAATATCCTTCGTGAAACGGTGATGGGTCGCGAGTTGTTCGACTATGCGTTCAAAGAGTATTGCCGCCGTTGGGCCTTCAAGCATCCATCTCCCAGCGATTTCTTCCGCACCATGGAAGATGCATCAGCAGTTGACTTGGATTGGTTTTGGCACGGCTGGTTTTACACCACCGATCGAGTGGATGTTGATTTAACTTCGGTGAAGCACTTGGCATTGAGCGACCAAAGTCCGGCTGCCGAAAAAGGATTTAGAAAATCTGAAAAAGATGGGCAGCCCATCGACATCTCCAAAGAAAGAAATAAAAAAGATATTGAGAAAGCGTACGTTGAGTTGAAACCCGAATTGTTGGATTTCTACAACAGCTACGACCCATTGAAGGTAACGGCCGAGGACGAAAAGAAATACACCAACTTCGTGAATGGCCTGAGTGAAGAGGACAAGAAGTTCCTGAAGTCGGGCATGCATTACTACCAACTTACGTTTGAAAACGTGGGCGGATTGGTAACTCCGTTGATTGTTGAATTGCAATACGAAGATGGAACCAAGGAAATTCGCCGTTTTCCGGTGGAGGTATGGTTGAAAAACGAGAACAAATGCAACAAAGTATTGGTGACCGAAAAACCAGTGAAACGCTTTGTGTTTGATCCGTTGTTGGAAACCTGCGATACCGATACCGACAACAACGCGTTTCCTAGAATATTGGAGACGGAACATTTCGAGATCATGAAGTACGATCCTCCGATGAATCCCATGAAAGGAAAATAAAATTGAAGGCGCTTGTGGAAATTCCCAAGCGCCTTCGTCTTGGTAAAAAGTTTATTCATGAAGTCCACCATTTTAATTGCAGCAATCGTTTTAACTTCCTTGCTGGGCAAGGCAGAAAACACCGTAAAAGTTACCTCTGAATTAAACTCTGTAACCGTTTTTCGTTCCGGTTGTCAGATGTTTTATAAAACCTCCGCCCAAGTAGGCGAGGGGAGGTCCGAAATTCGAATCACCAACTTACCTTCTGAAATTGTAGAAAATTCTCTCCAAGCAAAATTGGAGGGAGGTGCCACGTTGTTGGGCGTAGCTTTCGAAAAAGATTACTTCACCCCAGCTCGCGAATCGAAAATAAACCAGTACGTGGATTCCATTACAGGGATCGATTGGCAAATTCGGTTGCTGAACGACCAGCGCAACGTGTTGGAGTTGGAGGAGCAAACCTTGAAAAATAATCAGAAATTGGGTTCCAACCAAAATGGAATGTCGCCCAATGAACTTCGAGCCTT
>CANHCV010000017.1 GCA_947459245.1 Bacteroidota bacterium | reverse complement strand
CTCAAAGTGTTCTACCAATAACTCTGGAAGAAATAATTTTAAAAGTTCTAGTTGATTTTCCAAGGCTGTTTTTTCAACAAAAATCGGAATTTCATTTCATTTTCTCCCCAACTTTTGGCGGTGATCCGATTTCGGACGTGGATTTACAAGTCGCTGTAGGCCCTGGCGTTGTTTCTATGAGGAGCAATTTGCCGATAAAGCCATGGCAATGAAACGGGAAAAGGAATTGAAGAGTTTTAGAGGTCGCGAGTTTCTGAGGGGACAGTTGTTGAAATAGTTGGTCGGATTCTTATCCGCCGGCTGGCGGACACGAGTTCAACTCTCGTCCTCGCTACGAAAAAAATAGTTGGTCGGATTCCTATCCGCCGGCTGGCGGACACGAGTTCAACTCTCGTCCTCGCTACGAAAAAAAAAGAAGGCCTACGAAAGTTGGCCTTCTTTTTTTTGAGATGTTTACGGTTTATGCGTTGTTTTCAGATCGTTGTGATCGATTGTATATTGATTGCACTTCTAATTTTGAAGTTAGAATGGCTTCCCACAACGATTTTGGACGTGGATTTACAACTCGCTGTAGGCCATGGCGTTGTTTTTATGAAGAGCAATTTGACGATAAAGTCATGGCAATGAAACGAGAAAAGCAATTGAAGAGTTTTAGAGGTCGCGAGTTTTTGAGGGGAAAGTTGTTGAAAGGATTTTTCAATTTCAAAAATCTTTAGGACTACGTCCCACCCCTCCCCATTGGTAAAGTTAGGTTATAGAGCCGTTTCAATCGTTTCCAATTTTCAAAATGATTTTAGTAAAAGAGCAAAAATCATTTTTGCTTGATTTTGGAAGTTTATTCTTCCAAATGGGTTGTGGATGAGAGGTAATTTAGCTTCAATGAAGAATAGTTTTTCTTCATGAAGATGTTCAGGTGCTTACCCATTGGTTAACCATCATTTTCTCATTTTTTTGATATTCCTTCTCAGGTTTTTTTGGGTTTTTTCAGTAGAATCGGTTTTTGATGAATCATTATTAGTTGTTTGAGATGGATAACCCCTTGGAATTTAAACTTTTCTTTTTATTTTGGGAGTTCAACCAAATGAAAAGACATGAAAAATCTTACTTTCTTGATTTTTGCTTTTTTAACCATTGGGGTTAATGCCCAACGATTATTCACCAATTCAGCCGGAGGAAACGGTGCTGCTGGAATTACTTTTAACCTTAAATCCAATGTCAGCATTATTCTTGATACGGTTTGGAATCCGTTTTACGGTACGGTGGGTACAAATACCAATGTTCAAGTTTGGTATTCAACCAATCGGGTGAGTGGTCCCCCGAATGTTTCTTCTCCAAACTGGACTCTATTGCAAACGAGCTCTGCTCAAATTTTAAATTCGGGATTAACCGGAAATCTTCAACAAAGTGGCATCCCCATTACGGCCGGATTAATCATTCCAGCCGGAGCAGAGTACGGATTTTACGTGGGAGTGGTGGCAGGTTCACCTGGGAATTCGGTTTATACTACCTACAATGCTTCCTTGCCGGATACGTTTGTTAATGCAGATGTGAAAATTACCTCTGGTCCTAATACCGGTTATGGAGGAAGTATTCCCAATCCTTTGAATTCCCCACGTCAATTCTGTGGAGGAGTAAGTTACCATTCTGCTACAGGAACCGATGTTGGTGTAGCAGGTCTTCTTTCTCCCGTTACTCCATTTGTTGGTGGAGCTTCGGTTCCCGTTTCGCTGGTTTTTCGTTCCGGAGGAACCAATACCCTAACTTCTGCTAATTTGGGATACCAATTGGATAATGGAAGCATTCAAACCCATTCTTGGTCAGGTTCTCTTACTACAGGACGCTTAGACACCTTTACGTTTTCCACGAATTTAACTCTTCCCAATGCTGGTTTTCATATTCTAAAAGTTTGGGCCACCAATGCCAATGGAAGTATGCCCGATATTAGCCCAGGTAACGACACCATTCGCATTCCCATTTGTTTGAGTTTGCCTGCAGGCACGTATACCGTTGGTACCGGAAATACCGATTTTGCTAATTTGAATGATGTATTTACCGCTCTAGGATGCAGTGGAATTTCCGGGAATGTTACCTTTTCTATCGATCCTGGTACTTATACGGGGAATTATACCCTTCGTGGCCCGATTCGAGGCCTTGGTCCCTTTTCCATCACGTTCGAATCGGGTTCCGGAATAGCTAGTGATGTTACCATTTCCAATCTTACAGGTTCCGTTTTTCGAATTGAAAATGCCTCCAATGTTTTCCTTAAAAATCTAACCCTGCATCGAACAGGTACAACCTTCTCCAATACCGAGCACCCGTTGTACATTGTAAATTCAGATTCCATTACCATTGAAGGCTGCAACATCAAGTCGGTTTTCAATACCAATAACTTCAATGCTCGTGCAGTATCTATTGAGCGTTCCTCCGAAATTACATTGTTGAACAATGTCATTGAAAATGGATATTATGGCTTGTATTGGTTTGGAAGTAGTATCTCCAACCGCGATTCATTGAATAGAATAGAGGGGAATACCATTCGGAATACCAGTTATTATGGAGCTTACTTGAATTACATGCGCAATTCGCAATTTTTGAATAATTCCTTTATCGATAATTTCACTGGATTAACCACCAGTAGTTATGGAGTTTATTTCAATTATTGCCGTGAGATTAATTTTAGCAACAATCGAATAGGAGGGGAGCAAGGACAAACCGCCCTTTACCTCAATAGTTTTGATGGAAATGCAAACCAACCCAACGTTTTCGAAAACAACATCATTGGGGGAAATTTCAACACAGGAAGCAATCCTGCAGTAGTCTATTTGAATCCACGCCAAGATGCGAACAGCACTTTTGATACCGTTGCCGACTATGCTCGCTTTGTTCACAATACCATCTATGCATTATCCGGTAGCTCATCCACTTTCAACGATAACGTGGGGGCATTTTACATTTATCGTCCATTCAACGCTACGTACCTTACTCAAACTTCTTTGAATGGCTTGGAATTGATCAATAATAACATTGTAGTTCAAACTCGACCTGGAATTACCATGGCAAATACCTACCGAGCCATCAATTTTTCCGATACCAATTACAGCATGGTATATTCTGGAAGCAACAATAATTTTTACTGCGGTACGGGTTCCAATCAAATCGCTCGAATTGGGACGACCAATTTTACAACCATGGCTTCTTGGCAAAACGTGAACGCCCAAGATATAGGCTCGGTAACCATCAATCCCCAATTGGTGAGTTTGAGTTTACCCGTTCCTTCCAATCGGTTGTTCGATAATTTGGGTACTCCCACAACGGTTGGATTGGATATTACCGGAATGGCTAGAAGTGCATCAACGCCCGATATTGGGGCTTACGAATTTTCTGTTTCACCAACCGACTTTGCCGTTCTTTCCATCGATACTCCATTTATTGGTACGGGTAGTTGTGGCTATTCTTCAGCAGAAACGGTGAAAATGACCCTCAGAAATCAGGGAACAACCACCATCAATTCCGTAATTCTCTCCTTGTTTGTGGATGGAAATTTGGTTGGAAAAGATACCTTAAATCAAGCGTTCAATCCATCCACTTCCTATTCCTACACCTTTGCATCCTTAAGAGCTAATTTGTCGGCTCCGGGGGCACATTCCGTTTTGGTTTCTTCCCAAGTTGCAGGTGATAATTTCAATTTCAACGATTCAAGCTCTCGCATTTATCAAAATACCATTGTTTCTAATTATCCCTATTCTCAAAATTTCCCCAATACGAGTTCCGGCCCAACGCAACGCTCATCCGTTCAAGATTGGTTCGTCCTGCCCGATAATAACACGGTTTGGAGATGGTTCAATTACAATAACAATTACACCAATTCCTCAGGTCCGGGTGTCGACAAAACTACAGGTGTAGCCGGGCAAGGTGGCTTTTTAATGACCTACGGATTTGGCGCTGGCCCCGATGCTATTTTCTTAGGCCCTTGCTTTAATTTACAAACGCTAACCGCACCTCGATTCAGTTATTGGACCCACATGTTTGGAGTAGGAATGGGTAATTTGTACTTGGAAGCCTTTTCCAATAACCAATGGATCATCCTTGATTCGGTAAAAGGCCAGCAACAAACAGCGAAAAATGATCCTTGGTTGAGAAGAATTGTGAATTTGAATGCTTTCGCAGGTGGTTCGGTTCGATTGAGATTCCGCGCTCAAAAAGTGGGAACTTCTTTCAACCAATTCATGGCGATTGACAACATCGAATTGTACAATTCGCCTTCCATCGATTTGGAAGCATTTGCAGTTCTAACTCCAGCAAGCGGTACAAATTGCAATCAGTTTACCTCCAATGAAGTTATTTCCATGGTTGTGAAAAACCAAGGCACCGGCCCCGCAACCAACTTCCAAGTAGGCTACACCTTGGTCGGGAATCCAACCGTTCGCCAAACCGTAACCGATACCCTCCAACCCGGAGATACCCTTCACGTAGTATTTTCAACCCGCGCCAATTTATCGGCCAACGGAACGTATTTCTTCACCTTCTTTACCCAAGATTCCATCGACAATATCCGTGGAAATGATACCCTTCGTTTCTCGGTGACCAACTCTTTCGTGAATGCCTTCCCTTACACCATGGATTTCGAGTCTGGAATTTCCGGCTTCGGTTCTTCCACCGGTACCATGCCTGCAGGTTGGAAAGCAACTCCAACCGGGAATGGTATTTGGGGATGGTACCTCTTTTCCGGATCAACAGGTACTTCCAATACAGGACCAACCGTTGATCATACCCTCGGTACTGCTGCCGGAAAATACATTTATACCGAAGCCAGTTACGGCAATACCCGCGATACTGCCATGATCGAAACCCCTTGCTTTACGCTTTCTACCTTACAAAATCCTTCCATCGGATTCTGGTACCACCGTTTCGGGGTGTCCATGGCACCGTGTTACGTTCAATTTCTTGATCAAGGAAATTGGGTAACCATCGATAGTTTAAGCGGCCAACAACAAACCGCCGAAACGGATCCTTGGGCATACCGCCGGGTGAACTTCAACAAAGGAAGCAATACAGCTACTAAAATCCGATTCTTCATGTTGAAATCTCCGGGAATTCAAGGCGATATGGGAATCGATGATTTCTCCATTTTCGATAATCCAGCCAACGATGTTTCCATGTTGGCCATGACCTCGCCCATCACCCAAAACAGTTGTTCCATGGGATTGGATTCCGTTCGTGTTATCATCATGAATTTGGGTTCTGCTCCTCAATCCAATTTCCCGGTCAGCTATCGATTACTACCATCGGGTACCCGTGTTACCGACACCATTCGTGCAAGCATAAACCGAGGCGATTCTTTGCGGTATACCTTCTCTGTTCCAGTGAATATTGCATTACCGGGAACCTATAACTTTGAACTTTTTACCGGCCTTTCCAACGATGGTCAACGTTCCAACGATACCATTACTGCAACCGTGAACAATTTCATGATGGCGCAATCCGACTCCATTACTTTTGAAAACAGTTTAGCGCCCATCCAAATTGAAAAAGGATGGACCAGCCAAGCTACCAATGGATTCGGTTGGCAAATTGGTAACGGGAACACCTTATTTTCTACCTCTGGTCCAAGTGTAGATAAAACCACGGGAACCAACCAAGGTAAATACCTGTACACCTATTCCATTTCCGGTTCAGCGGGCGATACCTCATTTTTTACCAGTCCTTGCATCAATTTAGCAGGATGGGATACGGCACGCCTTTCGTTCTGGTTCCACATGTATGGTGCTAATATTTTCCAACTCACCGTTCAAGCCAAACCCATTTCTTCCAATACTTGGACCACTTTACTCTTAATTCCTGGCCAACAACAACTGTCGGCTTCTGATCCTTGGGCCGATTCCATGGTAGATTTGTCGGCTTTCCGAAATCAAAGCATTCAGGTTAGATTTATTTCTACCCGAGGAAGTGGATTCAATTGCGAAGTGGCCTTGGATGATATTCAATTGATGTTGAAACGAGCCAATAATTCCATATTAGATGTGGGTGTTAGTCGTTTTCTCACTCCTTCAAATGGAAGTACTGTTTCACAAGTAGCACCGCGTTTGTTGCTGAAGAATTATGGAACCACGGTGGTTAACACCTTTGATGTAACCCTCCGAACACGTTTAACCGGCCCTGGCACTCCAACCCCCGATTCAATTCTTACCGAGTCGTTTGCAGGAAGCATCCTTCCCGGAGATTCCGTTGTTTATCAATTCAATAGCCAAATCAACTTGAACAACGGTACTTACCAAATGTGTGCCTTCACAAAATTGGGCAACGACGCGAATCGAAGAAACGACACCTCTTGCATTTCGGTTAGCGGGCCGTTGAGCGCCGGATACCTTTCCAATTCCTTCTCGGCTTATCCCAATCCAGCTCATTCTCAAATTATTTTAGAAGTTCCAACTGCAGTTACACACCGTGAAATGTTGATTGAATTGGTTGATTTTCAGGGAAGAATTATTCAAAGGAAAAAGATGGTTTCCAACCAAGAAGTTCTGAATGTTTCCGATGTTCCGGTTGGAATGTATCACCTTAGAATTACAACCCCTTCCGAAGTGAGGGTGATGAAATGGGTGATCCAACGTTAATGATCAAAAGAGCGGGCGGATGTCCGCTCTTTTATTTTTTACTGGGAACCAAAAAAACGGGTTTTACGTAATTGGGCTCGTAGCTGAAAATGTTTTCATGCTGTTTTAACTCCCACTTTTGAATAAATTCGGGAAACAAATGCCGGGAATCGGCAAAGCGAATCAAAGAATCTTTCCACGGAAAGGGGAAGTGCTCCATCAATTTATCAACTCCATCGCCGGCGAGAATTGGATTTTTCTGTTGCCACTCAGAAACCAAGGCTTCGTCTAAAATCCACGCTTTGGTTCCATTCGAGTTTCCATGTTCATCCATCCATTCTCCAAAAACTTCCATTCTTCGAGCATCGATGATGCACAATACATTTTGATATTCTTGGGTTGCAGCCATCAAGGCTTTCGTTTCGGAACAGGCAATGAGTGGGGTAGAGGTGGGGAGGCAGAAGCCCTTGGCCCAGGAAGCGCCAATCCTTAAGCCGGTATACGAACCTGGGCCATCGGAAATGCCTACGGCAGAGATCTTTTTCACATCCAATTCATGCCGATCCAATAACGCTTGAATTCCTACAGCTAACTGTTCGGCATGTTTGAAATCTCCATCCAAAAACGTTTCTTCCAAACAAACCGAATTCTCAAACAAGCTGATGCTTCCCTTCGAATGACTCGTTTCTACCAGTAAAAAAAACATCAGAACTGAACCTGTAATCGTACGTTTTCTTTCCCTCTAAGAACTTCCAATTCGGCAGCATCTCCCTTTTTAAATCCAGACAGAATTTTCATGTACACCTGGATATCGGTAATCGGCTGCTTTCCCAAAGAAAGTACAATATCTCCCGTTTTAATTCCTGCTTTTTGTCCCGCTTTTCCATCGCTCACCCCATCAACTTTTACACCCGGACCTTCGAAAGCATAATCGGGAATGATTCCCAAAGAAACCGAAAAACGTGCACCGGTTCGGTTGGATTGATCTTTTGTTTTGGTAAATCCAGCCTTTCCATGACTTTTTTCAATGGTATTGAGGATGTTTTGAATGATCGTAACTTCTCCGGCATAGTTAATTTTCTCGGCAACGTCGCTGGGTTTGTGGTAATCGGCATGCGCGTTGGTGAAAAACGCCAAAACGGGGATGTCCCTCAAATAGAACGAAGTGTGATCGCTGGGACCAACACCCGAGTATTCCAATTTGCATTTCATTCCTCCAAAGGTGGTATCTACCCATTGCATCCATTGGGGTGACGTTCCAAACCCACTGATGGTTAATTGATTTTCCTGCAGCCTTCCAATCATATCCATGTTGATCATGTAGGAAACTTGCTTCAAATCGGTAAAAATGGGTGTTTCTACGTATTTTTTTGATCCCAATAAACCCAATTCTTCTCCTGAGAATGCAGCAAAAACCACGTTGTAATTCTTAAAATCGGACTTATTTTTTAAAATTCTAGCCAATTCAATCAATGCAGCCGTTCCCGATGCATTATCATCGGCTCCGTAGTGAACGGCTTTAGGCCCGCGGTACAAAGAGCCACCCATCTCACCATGACCCAAATGGTCGTAATGAGCTCCAAGAACAATGGTAAATGGGGCATCGTTGTTCAAATAGGCTACTACGTTTTGGGTTGGAACCGTATTCCTTTTCAACGAAACGGAAATGCTGGCTTTTCCTTGGTTCCAATCGGGATTGGTAGCACATTTTTTACGACCAGTTTCGGAGAGGTAAAGAACAGGAATTTCGTTGCTCACCAATTTCGTTTCAAATTTTGAAGTGGGCTCATCACAGGAATCTTTCAGGAAGATCACTCCAATGGCTCCGTATTTTTTGGCTAGGGCTACCTTGGCTGATGGTTCGAGGTAGTTTCCCCATTTGCCGTGTGGGCTGCAACCACCGGGCGATCCTAAGCGCATTACGGCAATTTTTCCAGCAATTTTGGAGGAATCTAAGAAATCATTATGCTGATGTTCTGCCGCTTGAATGCCGTAATTTAACCAAATCGTAGCGGCAGAAACCGTTCCCATGCCCGAAGGCTCGATGGGATAATATTCGATGCCGTGCTGCAAAGTTACTCCGTTGATTTCTACCTTTTGAGGAATGGAGGTAACCGAAGTGGTAACGTCAAACGGTTGGCGTTCAACCGCTAAGCCAATCTTCTTGAATTCCTTTTCAAGGTATTGAGCAGCCAATTCATTTCCTTTGGTTCCCGTTCCACGACCCTCTAATTTTTTTGAGGCCAAGTAAACGATGTGCTTTTTGATTTTCTTTTCCAGACCTTTGTCGATGGCAGGGGCTGTTTGCCCAAAGGAAACAACTGCAAAAAGGAAAAAAATGATGCTGCTTATTGATTTCATGGACGGATAATTTTTTGATATTCTTCCAATTGAGAGAGGGTATTGATTCCTTTTTGAAGAACAACATCGTTGCTCCAGCTTTGTTCAACTCGTCCGCGTTGGTAGAAATAATGAAATGCAATTTCAGATTCTAGAAGGTCTTTGATTTCTTTTTTGAAGTGGATTAAATCTCTTTTTTTCTCGTTGGAAATGGTCTTTTTAAGTTCTTCAATGGAGGTGGAAATGCGTTCGTAGTAATCGTCATCCTTGGCTGATGCGATAAGTGCATTGAGTTTTTTCTCTGTTTCAGTCTGGAAATCGATGTTTTTCGATTCTACAAACTGAATGAATTGTTGGTATTGTTGGTCGTTGAGGTGAATCTCTTTTGGGGAGGAAGGAGATTTTTCTTTCCTGCGGAACTGAGCGGCATACAGGAATATCAGATTTTTCTCCAACAAGGTGGCTGAAATTTCGTGAAGGGAATCGGAAAGCACGGCAACATCTGGGGTAACGCCTCCTCCGCCAAATACCGTTCTTCCTTTCGAGGTTTTAAAGGTTTCTCTTTTGGCGGCAATGGTTTTTTTGTGTTCTCCGTTGGAGTAATCAATTTCTTGAACGCAACGACCAGATGGGGTGTAATACTTGGCCGTGGTTACTTTCATTTGGGTGTTGTACACCAATGGGCGAACGCTTTGAACCAATCCTTTTCCGAAAGTTCTTGCCCCGATCACCACGCCTCGGTCGTAATCTTGAATACATCCCGAAACGATCTCCGAGGCGGAAGCGGAGTTTTCATTCACCAAAACCACCAAAGGTATTTCGGTGTCGATGGGTTGGCTTCTTGTGAAATATTTCTGAGAGTACTCGGCTCTTTTTCCGCGGGTATCAACCACCAAAGAGTTTTTGGGTACAAACATTCCCACAATGTTCACCGCTTCATCCAAAGAACCGCCCCCGTTGTTGCGCAAATCCAGAATGAGTTTCTTCATTCCCTTCGCTTTTAAATCGGTGAAGGCCTTTTTAATTTTTTCAGCAGAACCCTCGGTGAACGATTCAAATTGAATGTATCCAACTTCTGAATTGATCATTCCGTGGTAGGTTACCGGACTCAATGTAATTTCTTCCCGCTCGATGGTGATTTTTTCAGGGGTGGAACTACCAAATTTTAAGATACTGAGGGAAACCTTCGTTTTGGGCGACCCTTTCAACAATTTCGAGATGCCATCGTTGTCTTTCCCGGCGACCTTGGTGCCATCAATTTCTAAAATTTCATCGCCGGGTAATAGTCCTGCTTTGTTGGCTGGAAAGCCTTCGTAGGGGTCAATCACAACGGTTTTTCCATCGATGTTCCCAATCACCGCTCCGATTCCTCCGTATTTTCCAGTGGTCATAAATCGAAAGTCTTCGATTTCCGATTCAGAGAAAAAGTTGGTGTAGGGATCGAGCGATTTGAACATGGCCTCGATGGCTGTACGAATCATTTTTCCCGGTTCAATGGGATCAACGTACGAGCGATCAACTTCTCGGTAAGCAGCGGTAAAAATCTCTAGATTTTTGCTGACTTCAAAGTAGTTGTCGACGAAAGAGAAGGAAGTAACGCCAACGAAAATGGCCAATGCAGAAACGGAAAGTTGTTTCTTAAATTTCTTGAGGATGGATTTCATTCGAAGCAAGATTCAATTTTTCAAGTCCCTTGATCATGGCTTGTTCGGTTTGTTTCCATTGCGATGGGGATGGCCCAACGTAACTCACTGCCAAATGCCACACCCAAGGGGATGGAAGTGTAATGCGGTGTAAATTTAAGCGAAAGGATTCTCGCAAATGACGTTTAATTTGGTTTCTTTGTACGGCTTTTGTAAATCTTTTTTTAGGAGCGACCGGTAAAAAGAGTACCCGACTATTGGATTGGGGATCTGCCGATTTTTTAACTACAAAACGCAATGGATAAATAAGGAATTGCTCCCCTTTTTCAGCGTAAAGTCCATCGATCTTTTTTTGCGAATGGAGGCGGGTAGATTTCGGATAAAAATGCCTCATCATGAATTTAAAGGTAACAGAAAAAGGGGAACGTTGGTCCCCCTTTTTCTGTCAATCTTCTGCTGAATTAACGCTTATGACGGTTTTCGTCGGACACAGTTAATTTGTGACGGCCTTTAGCGCGACGCTTTGATAAAACACCGCGGCCTGCCGCGTCAGACATGCGCTTACGGAAACCATGTTTGTTTCTTCTTTTACGCTGAGAGGGTTGGAAAGTTCTTTTCATAACCGAACTAATTTCGAATGGAATGCAAAGGTAATTTTTCTAATCCACTTTCGCAAGGAAATGGCAAAAAAATCTTCATTATTTTAATCCTTCGTACCCGTTGTCCAAATGGAAAATTTCACCCGTAAATCCCATTGAACGCATCATTAAGCAAGCTTTTGCTCCACGATTCCCAGATCGGCAGTACACCAAATAATTTGCTGAAGAATCAAAATCGCTCATCATAGAGATGAAATCAGGGTTTTCAAAAGGAACCAACAACGCTTTTTCAAGATGTCCGTCCTGAAATTCATCGGCATTTCTCACATCCAAAAGGATGGAATTGGGTGATTCTATTTTTGAAAAAAAATCTTGTTTCGACAGGTTGAAAAATGGTTCCATGATTCAAAAATACCAAAAAGAATTAAGCTTTGGAAGAGGGGCAAACAAAGTTGGTGGTTTCAAACAATCCTGAAGTTTTTATTTTTCCAAAACCACCAATCACGTCGGCAATGTTTTCAAAGCCGCGAGACTTGAGGATGGAAGCAAAAATCATGGATCGGTAACCACCAGCACAATGGATCAAATACCGTTGTTCTCGATTCAATTCAGCCATGTTTTCGTTGATGGTATCCAAGGCCAAATGTTGAACGTTGAGCAGATGCTCGGCTTGGAATTCTCCGGGTTTGCGTACATCCAAAACGATGGACTCTGGATGTTGGGTCGTTTCTGTTTTCAACTGTTCGGGTTGCAAGCGTTGAATGGTATCAACGGCTCTACCATCTTCTTTCCAGGCGTCAATTCCGCCTTTTAAATAACCAAGCGCATAGTCGTAACCCACACGAGCCAAACGGGTAATAACTTCTTCTTCCCTTCCTTCAGGGGCAACAATTACGATTTTTTGTTTGATATCGGTAATCAATGTGCCTACCCAAGGGGCAAAGCCCCCATCAATTCCAATAAAAATGGAGTTGGGAATGAAACCACGGGCGAAGTCGTCGGCCGATCGGGTATCGAGTACCAAAGCGTTGGATTCGTTGACCAATAATTCAAATTCAGAAGGAATAAGCGGCATCATTCCGCGGTGAATCACTTCATCGATTCCATCGTATCCTGTTTTATTCATCATCACGTTCATGGGGAAGTATGCCGGAGGCGGAGCAAGTCCGTCGGTTACTTCAGCAATAAACTCTGCTTTGGTCATGTTCGCCCGAAGGGCATAGTTCACTTCTTTTTGATGTCCAAGGGTATCGAAGGTTTCTTTGCTCATGTTTTTTCCGCAAGCTGAACCCGCTCCGTGAGCCGGATAAACAATGACTTCGTTTGGGAGCGGCATGATTTTATTTCGGAGCGAATCGTACAAAAGTCCGGCTAGATCTTCCTTAGAAAGATGGCTTTTTGCTGCGAGGTCGGGGCGACCAACATCTCCAATGAACAACGTATCTCCAGAAAAAATGCAATAGGGCGCATTGTTTTCGTCTCGAAGCAAATACGTGGTGCTTTCTAACGTGTGTCCAGGAGTATGAAGGAGTTCAAGGGTTAGATGTCCAATTTTGAACGTCTCGCCATCCATTCCGGCATGATGGGGGAACTCGGGATGGGCATTGGGCCCAAAAACGATGGGTGCTCCAGTGGCTTTACTCAAATCCAAATGGCCGGAAACGAAATCGGCATGGAAATGGGTTTCAAAAATGGTTTTGATGATTGCTCCGCTTCGCTCCGCACGATCCAAATAAGGCTTGATTTCGCGAAGTGGATCGATGATGGCAGCTTCACCATCGGATTCAATGTAGTAAGCGCCTTGCGCCAAACAACCCGTGTAAATTTGTTCAATGATCATGTTGGACTAACTCTTAGGTTTTAAAAATGGTTTCAGCAAAAATGAAAAAAGCCGAGCAATGCTTCTTTTCCATTTATGGGGAGTTTGAAATGTTGAATTACAGAAGATGCAATGAAATTCATCCTTAAAAAAATCAATGATTCCTAATTTTTGAGCTTGGGAACGACTGGTTTTCTTTTGATGGCATCGGCTACAAACTTGTATGTGGCTTTCGAAAAGAGCAAATGCTTCGGTCTCGCTCGACAAAGCTGCAATTTCCAAGGAATTGAGCTTTCTTCTTTTTAATTCATGGCTCAGCAATTCCTTTTGGTATTCGGGCAAGGATCGAAACCGATGGGTTTTGATCAGGGCTAAATGAGCGTTGCTCGCCAAAATGATGGAATGACTCATGGGGTAAAAATAAAAAATCCCGACTGAATCGGGATTTTTTTGTTAAGCTAATTCGGTTAGAATGGTTATTTTATTTTGAATGACTTCAACAACACCACCTTTAACGAGGAAAGCATGTTTTCCATCTTTCCCTTCTACCTTAATTTCTCCTTTTGCAAGGGAAGAAATGATGGGTGCGTGGTTGTTCAAAACTTGGAAACGACCTTCAGAACCAGGAACGCTAACCGAAGTAACTTCTCCGGAAAAAACGTTTTTATCTGGGGTTAGGATATCGCAAGTCATGATTATTTGATCATTGAGCGACCTTTTTCAATCGCTTCTTCGATGGTACCAACCAAGTTGAAAGCGGCTTCTGGGAACTCATCCACTTCTCCGTCCATGATCATGTTGAAACCACGGATGGTATCGTCGATGTTCACCATTTTACCTTTCAAGCCGGTGAATTGTTCTGCAACAAAGAACGGTTGAGAAAGGAAACGTTGTACGCGACGTGCACGGTGAACCACCAATTTATCTTCTTCAGAAAGTTCATCCATACCAAGAATAGCAATGATATCTTGTAATTCTTTGTATCGTTGAAGTTGTAACTTCACGCGTTGTGCGCAATCGTAATGTTTGTCGCCAACGATTTCACGAGAAAGGATTCGAGATGTAGAATCCAATGGATCTACCGCAGGATAAATGCCCAACTCAGCAATTTTACGACTCAATACCGTGGTAGCATCTAAGTGGGTAAAGGTGGTTGCAGGCGCAGGATCGGTCAAGTCATCCGCAGGTACGTAAACCGCCTGAACGGAGGTGATGGACCCGCGTTTGGTTGAAGTAATGCGTTCTTGCATCGCACCCATTTCTGTTGCCAAGGTTGGCTGATAACCTACTGCAGAAGGCATACGGCCCAAAAGAGCAGATACCTCAGAACCGGCCTGAGTGAAACGGAAGATATTATCTACGAAGAAAAGAATGTCTTTTCCAGTTGGTTCGCTTGGATCGCCATCGCGGAAGTACTCGGCCATGGTTAAACCGGAAAGTGCTACACGAGCACGAGCACCGGGAGGCTCGTTCATTTGTCCGAAAACTAGGGTTGCTTGCGATTCTGCCAATGCCGTATAATCAACATCGTTCAACAACCACTCGCCTTTTTCCATTCCGTGTTTGAAGGTGTCGCCGTATTTGATTACGCCAGACTCGATCATTTCACGCAACAAATCGTTTCCTTCACGGGTACGTTCTCCAACACCAGCGAAGATCGACATACCTTCGTATCCCTTTGCGATGTTGTTGATCAATTCCATGATCAAAACGGTTTTACCAACACCCGCACCACCGAACAAACCGATTTTACCACCTTTTACATAAGGTTCCAAAAGGTCGATTACTTTAATTCCTGTGAAAAGAATTTCAGTTGAGGTAGAAAGATCTTCAAATTTTGGAGCTTTGCGGTGAATGGAAGCCGTGTTTTCGTAGCTCATCGCTTTCAATCCATCGATGGCATCGCCAACAACGTTGAACAAACGACCACGTACCTGCTCACCGAGGGGCATTGAAATGGGCGAACCCGTATCAACAACCGCCATACCGCGTACAAGTCCTTCCGTGGCATCCATGGCAATGGTACGAACTGCGTCTTCTCCTAAGTGCTTCTGCACTTCAAGAATTAGCTTCGTTCCATCTGGGCGGTCAACAGAAAGGGCATTAAAGATTTTTGGAAGTGTTGATCCTTTTTTGGAAAAAGAAACGTCAACAACTGCACCAATGATTTGAGATATTTCTCCTGCATTCATGGAAAAAAATTTATCTATTTGAATTTGGTCGCAAAGATAGATTTTATTTTTCGCAAAATCAACCTTTAATTGAAGTAAAAATTGAGGATGGGGTAGGTGGTGAAATGGGGGATAATCCGCTTTGAAAAATATTTCATCAAATATCAAAAATTTGTCAAAAACAACGTGGAATTCCTTTATTTTTGCGCTGATTTGTACAACAACCATTGCAACCCAATGAAAATTTTTAGCACTAAATCTTTGAGAATCTTTGCAGTAGGCTTTTCTGCTTGCATGTTTTTCGTCGCTTCTGCCTTCGGTCAGGCGGCTGATTCAACCCAAAAAGCATCTGGAAATGCAGCTGCAGCCGGAGGTGAGTATGCGAAGTACGACGCCAAAAAAGGGGAAAGTATCTTCAGCATTAAATGTTCCTCTTGCCACTATCTCTACGATAGTGAAGGAAAGGGAACGGGTCCATCCTTGCATGGAGTCACCAAACGTGCTCCAAACCAGGAGTGGTTTTACAAATGGATCAAGAATTCACAGGCATTAATCGCTACCGGTGATAAATACGCCAACGAGGTTTGGAACAAATACAAACCCACTCAAATGACTGCTTTTGGGGAATTGTCTAACGACGATATCAACAACATTCTGGCATACATTGAAACGACACCTGAGCCAGCACCTAAGGCAGCAACGGCAGATGCCGGAGCAGCAGGTGGTTCGGGAGTTGCTGAAGAAGTAATGGGAACTTCCTATTATGTTTTATTCGGATTGGTGATTGTTCTCATTATAGCCGTTATCCTTGCTTCGCTTCGCGTTATTTCAACCTTGTTCCGCAGCAAAGGAGAACGATTGTTCAATTGGAATAACATCAACGGTATTTTGTTCTTGGTTTTCCTTATTGTTGGTTTCTTCTGGATCTACGTTCAATTCGCCAATTATACTCGCCACTTGTTGCCAGAGGCAGCCTCCGAGCACGGAGTATTGGTGGATCGCATGTTGATGATCACGTTTGCACTTACATTCTTTGTATTTGTTGTAACCCAGGCAATGTTGTTCTATTTCTCCTACAAATACCGCCAACAAGATGGTAAAAAAGCATTGCACTACGCCGATAACCACCGTTTGGAGTTCTTCTGGACGTTGATTCCTGCCATTGTTTTAACTGCTTTGGTGTTGTACGGTGCGAAAGTTTGGACCCAGGTGATGTTCACCGATGAAGATCAGGAAAAGAAAGCCTTAAACGTAGAAGTTTATGCTTATCAATTCGGTTGGAACATCCGTTATGCTGGAGAAGATAATTCTTTGGGAAAAGCAAATTACATGTTGATCAACAAAGAATTCGAAGTTGAAGGATATGAAAAAGGTACCAATTTCATGGGCCTTGATACCAAAGACAAATCTGCCATGGATGATCGCATGGCCGATGAGATGTGGTTGCCAAAAGGTCGCCCAGTTTTGATGAAGATTCGCGCTCAAGACGTTATTCACTCGGCTTACATGCCACACTTCCGTGTTCAAATGAATGCGGTTCCAGGTATGCCTACCCAATTCATGTTTACCCCAACCATCACTACCGATGAAATGCGATTGAAAACAGGAGATCCGAAGTTCGATTACATTCTCCTTTGTAACAAAATTTGCGGAGCATCTCACTACAACATGAAACGCCGTGTTAAAGTGGTTGAACCTGAGGAATATGATCGTTGGTACAAAGAGAAAACCAAGGCATACTTCACCAAAATTCAAAATAAAGTTGATTCTGCTGCAAACAGTGGAATGGCACAGTTGTTAAAGTAATAAAGAAAAAAACGGAGATATGGCACACGCTGCAACTGCACATCACGATCATCACGCTGGCCACGGCCACGACGATCACGGTCATCACCACGAGACCTTTTTGAGTAAGTACGTATTTTCAATGGATCACAAGATGATCGCCAAACAATTCCTGATTACAGGGATTCTTATGGCGTTCATCGGGATGTTGATGTCGGTAATTTTCCGAATTCAATTGGGTTGGCCAGAAGGGACGTATCCTTGGATGGAAACTTTACTCGGCAAATGGGGTAAAGGTGGTAAATTGAGCCCTGAATTTTACATGGGTTTGGTTACCATTCACGGTACCATCATGGTATTTTTCGTTTTAACGGCAGGTTTGAGCGGTACGTTCTCGAACTTGCTCATCCCCTTGCAATTGGGAGCTCGCGACATGGCGTCTCCATTCATTAACATGCTTTCTTATTGGTTGTTCTTCGTTTCTACTGTACTTATGTTGGGGTCTGTTTTTGTTGAAACAGGACCGGCATCCGGAGGTTGGACCGTTTATCCACCACTTTCCGCATTGCCTCAAGCCATGTCGGGTTCAGGACTCGGTATGACGCTTTGGTTGCTTTCTATGACCATTTTCATTGCATCTTCCTTGATGGGTTCTTTGAACTACATTGCTACCATTTTGAACATGCGCACCGTGGGTATGAAAATGACCCGTATGCCATTGACCATTTGGGCGTTCCTTTGTACCGCTATTTTGGGGGTTCTTTCTTTCCCAGTATTGCTTTCTGCAGCAGTGTTGCTTACGTTCGATCGTTTGTTCCACACTTCTTTCTACCTAAATGAAATTTACATTGCCGGTGCGCCATTGGCTCAAACTGGTGGTTCTGCCATTCTATATCAGCACTTGTTCTGGTTCTTGGGTCACCCTGAGGTTTATATCATTTTGATGCCTGCATTGGGATTAACCTCTGAAGTTATTGCAACCAACGCTCGTAAACCAATCTTTGGTTATCGCGCGATGATTGGATCATTGTTGGGTATTTCTGTACTTTCCTTCATCGTATGGGGGCACCACATGTTCATGACCGGTATGAATCCTTTCCTAGGAAACGTTTTCATGATCTTAACCTTGGTCATTGCAGTACCTTCGGCGGTAAAAACCTTCAACTATTTGGCAACCCTATGGAAAGGATCCATTCACATGACTCCAGCCATGTTGTTCGCAATTGGCTTGGTATCCATGTTCATTTCTGGTGGTTTGACCGGAATTTGGTTGGGTAACGCAGCATTGGACATTAACCTGCACGATACCTATTTCGTAGTTGCTCACTTCCACTTGGTAATGGGTGCCGCATCCATCTTTGGTATGTTGGCGGGGGTTTACCATTGGTTCCCACGCATGTTCGGACGTGTAATGAATGCTCGTTTGGGATATTTGCACTTCTGGTTAACCTTGGCATCTGCTTACATGGTGTTCTTCCCGATGCACTTCATTGGGATGGATGGCGTACCTCGTCGTTACTACTCTTTCACCGAGTTTGAATACATGGCTCCATGGTTGGATTTGAATAAATTCATCTCCATTTCAGCGATCTTGGGTTCTGTAGCTCAGTTTGTTTTCTTGTACAACTTCTTCAATAGCATTTTCCGCGGAGAGAAGTCGGGCCAAAACCCATGGAAAGCAAATACCTTGGAGTGGACTGCACCCATGGATGTTCGTTTGCACGGAAACTGGCCAGGAGATATCCCACACGTTTACCGTTGGCCGTACGATTATTCTGTTCCTGGAGCAGTGGATGATTTCATTCCCCAGAACGTTTCGGATGATGAGCTTCCAGAAGCAGCTCGTTCGGTAAATCGTGAGCAAACTTTGGCCGCTGAGGCTGCCAACCAAGAAAAGAAAGAAGAAACTTCTACTTTGGCATTTTCTTCCCTCTTTTCTAAATTAGGATTCCGCAAGGGATAAATCCATTAACGTTACTATCATGAACGGCAAGCTCGAGTTGCGGTATATCAAATATTCGCAATTGGTGCTTGCCGTTGTTTTTTTCCTCATTTTGGTAGGTGGAATTGTTCGCACAACCGGATCTGGAATGGGTTGTCCCGATTGGCCGAAGTGTTTTGGATTGTGGATTCCTCCAACGTGTTCATGCGAATTGCCCGCGAATTACCAAGAAGATTTCGCGAAAAAGCGCATCGAAAAGAACAAACGCGTAGCAAAAGTTTTTCGTGCCCTTGGGAATGAACAGTATGCTCAAGAAATCGTAAGTCATCCGGTGATTGCCCAAGAACAATCGTTCAATGTTTGGCAAACCTGGACCGAGTACATCAACCGACTCGTTGGTGCCATTGCAGGTCTTCTTATTTTTATTCAATTCCTATTCGCTTTGTTGGCTTTTCGAAAAGATAAGCCTTGGTTTTTGTTGTGGAGTTTTTTAGCGGTGGTCATTACCGGTTTTCAAGCCTTTTTAGGTTCATTGGTGGTGAGCACCAATTTAAATGCCTCCATGCTCAATGCCCATTTCTTTTTGGCTTTCGCCATTGCGGTTTTGGTTGCAATGCCACTTCTTACCCAAAAATCTGGCGCTACGTTCCTTCGTGATCGCAAGTCGTTTTTGTTTTTTGTGGTGTTGTTTTTAGCTGCGTGTTTTCAAATCACGCTTGGAACTGATGTTCGAATTTCGCTGAAAGAACTTTTGCAATCGTCCCTTCCTTCTTCCGAACTTTTCGATCAGGTTGGAACTCCCTTTTTTGTTCATCGAACGGCAACCCTTTTCCTGTTGTTTTTTTCCATTTATTTGGTTCGATTGGGAAGACAATTAACCATTGATGGGGTGTTTTTATTTTGGTTGTTCTGCATTCCTACTTCGGTTGTTTTGCAGGGCGTTACGGGTGTAGGGATGGTTTATGGAGGACTGGCTGCATGGGCACAAATGTTCCATGTATTATTTGCGTCTCTTTTCTTTGTTTCTGTTACCAATGTTCTCATTCGAGGCGTAATTTTGCGTCGTTAAATCCATGCCAACCTCAACTACAACTTCTTCATTGGTTAAATCTTCACGTTTTTCAGATTACATCCAATTTTCAAAGCTTCGTCTTTCGTTATTGGTGGTTTTCAGTTCGGCGATGGGATTTTTGATGGGCCCCGAAAACGAGGGTTACGCCCCGTATTTTCCACTTTTGTTGGGTGGCTTCCTGGTTGTCGTTTCATCCAATGGCATCAATCAAATTATCGAGCGAGAGTATGACAAGTTGATGGTTCGTACCAACAACCGCCCCGTTGCTACCGGTCGAATGTCGGTAACGGAAGCGGTTCTCATTTGCTTGGTTACTGGTGTAACTGGTTTGGTTTTGTTGGCCCAGTTGAACACCATTGCTGCATTGTTGGGTTTTGCCTCTTTAATCAGCTACGGGTTTTTCTATACTCCCATGAAACGCATCAGTCCGATTAGTGTTTTTATCGGTGCTTTTCCAGGTGCGTTACCGGTATTGATCGGTTACGTGGCGTCGTTTGGAACGGATACGGCATCCATTGATTGGACCCTCGGATTGATTTTGTTTTCCTTGCAGTTTGTATGGCAATTTCCACACTTTTGGTCTATTGCTTGGTTGTTGCACGATGATTATTCTCGGGCTGGTTTCAAAATGCTTCCGCATGCCTCTTCCCCGAACCGCAGTGCGGCCATTCAAATTTCAATTTATACCTTTATGCTTATTCCTCTGGCTGGTATTCCTTATTTTGAAGGATATTTAGGTTGGATATCTACGATCATTTTACTTTTGATGGGCATGTACATGACCTGGTTAAGTATTCAATTGGTGCGGGATGGATCTGCAAAAAATGCCAAGAAACTGATGTTTGGTTCGTTTTTGTATTTACCGGTCGTTCAAATAGCTTGTGTTTTAGATCAAATTTGAAATCATGGAAGGTGAAAAGAGAGTATTGAATAGCAAAGTTTTGTTTACCTGGTTATCGGTGGTTTCTTCAACCATGATTTTCGCTGGGTTAACTTCCGGTTACATTGTTTCCCAAGGCGATTCTGCAAGAAAGTGGATTATTTTTTCGCTTCCGAGTTACTTTTTAGTGAGCACGTTGGTGGTTTTACTTTCTTCGCTCACCCTTTATTTGGCCTTTCGTTTCGTGAAAGACAATGAAGTAGGGAAGGCCAAAATTTTCTTGTTTTCAACCATCGTTCTCGCTTTGGTTTTCTTGCTAACCCAATTTCTAGCGTACAAAGAACTGGTAGAAAACGGATTGTATTTGCTTACCAATGTGGCGGTTAGTTTCGTTTACGTCATTAGCTTTATGCACGCCCTACACATTATCTTAGGTCTTATTTTCCTGATTATCACCTTGGTACGGGCCTATCAATTTCGATTACACAGTCAAAGTACGCTTAGCATAAAAGTAACTTCAATTTTTTGGCACTTTTTATCTTTTCTTTGGCTATATTTGTACGCCTTTCTATGGTATTTTGGACAATCAAGTAACTCCTAAATAAAACACATTTATGTCAACACATTCTGTTGCTGCAAACGAGGGAAAAATTTGGGATGGCGGTAATGAGCCATTCGGAGCGAGCTACGGCAAGCTTATGATGTGGTTTTTCTTATTATCCGACGCATTCACATTTACGGCCCTTTTGTTGGGCTATGGCGCATTGCGCTTTTCTGCATTGAATTGGGCCGATCCCGATGTCGTTTTCCAATCTGCTCCCGGCATTGAATCAGGCGCTCCCTTGGTGTTCGTTGGAATCATGACGTTTATTTTGATCATGAGCTCGGTAACCATGGTGCTTGCTGTAGAAGCCGGTCACCGCAATTCAAAGTCTGAAGTTGTAAAATGGATGATTTGGACCGTTATTGGTGGTGCAATGTTTTTAGGATGTCAGGCTTGGGAATGGACGCACTTGTTTTCTGAAGGTGCTTCGATCACCAAAAATCCATTCGCGCCCGAGTTGGTTCCTTACATTGAAAAATTCGTTGCTCAAGGGATGTCTCACCACGAAGCTACGTTGAAGGCGGTTAATGAAATTCCACACAACTACGAATTCACTTCTTTATTCTTTACCATCACCGGTTTTCACGGTTTCCACGTTTTATCCGGAGTTGTCATCAACATCATCATTACCATAAATGCGATGGCGGGTACGTACCAACGTCGTGGTCACTACGAAATGATCGAAAAAGTAGGTCTTTATTGGCACTTTGTTGATTTGGTTTGGGTATTCGTTTTCACCTTCTTTTACCTCGTTTAAACATTCATCATCATGGCAGGATTTGATACAAAACAAATTTGGAAAGTATTTTTCATTTTGTTGGCAATTACCGTGTTGGAGTTTTTAATTGCACTAACTCCCGCATTGGAAGGCCTTCGTACCGACTATAAACTAGCGGTTAACCTTACCTACGTTGTTCTTACCCTTTTCAAGGCATTTTATATCATTGCGTATTTCATGCACTTGAAATTCGAAAAAATCAATTTGGTTTATTCCATCGCGTTACCACCGGTTTTCGTAATCTACTGCATCGTTTTGGTGTTGTACGAAGGTGGTTACTGGAATGGGATTCGCAAGGAGAACGTAACTTCCAACCAAAAGATTGAACAGGTAGAAAATCACGCACCCGAACACCATTAATTGTGAAGAAAATTGCATTAATTGGAGGTATCCTCTTCGTCCCTGCGATTATTGTTTTAATTTTCCTCAACATCGGGAAGAATAATTATCAGAAATTACCTTTCTACGGAGAAAAATCTCCCGTAATAAGCAGTGGAAATCAGGTTGATACCATCTATCACCAGGTTTCCACTTTTTTTGATTCCTACAATCAGAAGTATTCCCCAGATTCCATCCAAAATCGAATCTGGATGGCATCGTTTCTTCAACCTTCTTGCGGTGAGCCCTGTGGTTTTGCGTACACCCAATGGAAACGTTTGCAAGATGCTTTGATCGAATCTCCTTCACTCAAATTCATCAATTTCTATCCAACAGAATCCATGGCCAAATCTCAATTGGATTCGGTTGTGAAACGCTATGAGTTCGATGAGAATCGGGTGTTTTTTGTAGGAATTCCTCAAGATTCCATTTCTTCTTTCCTCAAACAACAGTACCTCATTTCCAATTACCTTTTGGATACCAAAGAATGGCAAATTGTGTTGATGGATTATCAGCAACGCATTCGAAGTTATTTCAACCTCACCAAGAAACGCGAGATTGATGATTTGATGGGTGCCCTTACCGTTTTGACCAAGGAAAAGAATTTAGAAGAGGTCGCCAAAAACAAAAAGTAAATCCCCTCGTTTATTCATTATGATTGAACCTACTTTTCAAATCAACGACCGCAAAGCTTGGTGGGTTATTGGTTCCGTTTCCCTAGTTGTTTTCGCCGCAGTTGTTGCCTTAAGTCGTGTTACCCTCGATGTTGACCTCGGTTTCGATCCGCATCTTTTCGCTCACATCAATGGAATGCTTAATTCCGCCGTTTCCATCCTTTTGGTTGTGGCGCTTGTTTTCGTCAAACAAAAAAAATACCAAGCTCATAAATCGGCCATGATGGGCGCTTTGCTCTTCAGCCTTCTTTTTCTGGTTTCTTACATCGCCCACCATTTGTTCGCCGGTGAAACCTCGTTCGGTGGAGTAGGCGGAATCAAAGTCTTTTATTACATCATCTTATCTACCCACATTGTGTTGGCTGGAACCATCCTTCCGTTGATCCTCTTTACAGCGTACCGCGGATTAACCGGTGAGTTTTCCAAGCACAAGAAATTAGCCAAATACACCTGGCCTTTGTGGTTGTACGTAAGCGTAACGGGTGTGATTGTGTATTTCATGATCTCTCCTTACTATTCATGAAAAAAGGACTGTTCATTCTTCTTTTGATGCTTGGAACGCTCCAAATTCAGGCGCAGTGTCCCATGTGTAAAACCACCGTGGAGAACAGCCAAAACGGAGAAGGAAAAAACCTGAATAAGGCCATCGTTTATTTGCTTTTAACTCCATTTTTAATTGGAATCGTTGGTGGTGGCGTTTTTTATTACAATTACCGAAATGAAAAACGCAAAGCCGAATTGAACTTGAATAATCCCGATAATTTTTAATTTCTTCCCGCTGAGTTTCCTTAATTTTGTAGCCCTATGAAGAAAGGCAAGGAACCGTTGTACTTGGAGGTAGAAGGGGCGCGGGAAAACAATCTTAAAAACATTTCGGTTAAAATCCCGCGCAATGCGTTGGTGGTTTTTACCGGACTCTCCGGCTCTGGAAAATCATCTCTTGCTTTCGATACCATTTTTGCTGAAGGCCAACGCCGTTACATGGAATCATTTTCGGTGTATGCTCGGCAATTCATCGGACAAATGGAACGCCCCGATGTGGATCGCATCGATGGCTTAATGCCCGTCATTTCCATTGAACAAAAAACCGTGAACCGAAATCCACGTTCCACCGTGGGTACCGTTACCGAAATTTACGATTTCCTTCGTCTCCTTTTCGCTAAAGTTGGAACCGCTTATTCCTACATCAGCGGGCTACCTATGCGGAAATACACCGAGCAGCAAATTTTAGATGAAATGGGCGCTCGATTCCACGGAAAAAAACTTGCTATTCTCGCGCCCATCATTCGTGGACGTAAAGGCCATTACCGAGAACTTTTCGAACAGTACCGCAAACAAGGGTACACCCGGATGCGCATCGATGGAGTGATGACCGAGTTGGTGCCCAATCTTCGCGTGGATCGCTACAAAATTCACGACATCGATTTGGTGGTGGATCGCATTGTTCTCGATTCCCCAACCGATCAAAGAGTCATCAAAAGCGTGCAATTGGCACTGAAAACCGGTAAAGGCATTTTTCAAATCCTCGATTTGGAAACGGATCAATTGCATTGGTTCTCCAAGTTTATGATGGATGCCGAGAACGGACTCGCTTACGATGAACCCCAACCCAATACGTTTTCGTTCAATTCTCCCTACGGCGCTTGTCCCGAATGCGAAGGCATGGGAACCGTTTCGGAAGTGGATGTTTCTTCATTGATTCCAGATCCCCATAAAACCATTTTAACCGGTGCCATTACGCCTCTGGGCGAGTACCGCGACATTTGGATTTTTAAGGTGCTCAAAGCGTTATCCAAACGCCATAAATTCAACCTTTCTGCTCCCATTTCCGATTGGAAGCCCGAGCATTTGAACATCGTTTTATACGGCGATCAAGAACCGTTGGAGATCCCCAGCATTCATTATTTCCGGGAAACCGACTTGATTGAATTTGAGGGAGTTGTAGCCATGGTTCGCCGTTCCTTGGATCAGCACGACAATGAATCCATGAGAACCTGGGCCGAAGAATTTGTAACGACCGTTGCTTGTCCTTCCTGCGGCGGAGGTCGATTGAAAAAAGAAGCCCTTCACTACAAAATTGGAGGGAAAAACATCGCCGAGTTCGCTCAGTCGGAATTGGACGATTTGGCCTTATGGCTCGAAAATATTCCTGCATTCGAGGGCAAAGACGCGTTGGTAGCCTTTGAAATTCTCAAAGAAATCAAGGTGCGTTTGGGATTCTTGCGCGACATCGGTTTGGGGTACCTCAATTTGAATCGGGGATCGGCTACGCTTTCCGGAGGCGAAAGCCAACGCATTCGATTGGCTACCCAAATTGGATCTCAGTTGGTGGGGGTGTTGTACATCCTCGATGAGCCGTCGATTGGACTTCACCAAAGGGATAACTTGCAGTTGATCCAATCGTTGAAAAACCTTCGCGATTTAGGAAACTCGGTCCTTGTAGTAGAACACGATAAGGACATGATTTTGGAAGCCGATTTCGTGGTTGACATTGGTCCGGGTGCCGGCATTCACGGAGGCGAAATCATTGGACAAGGAACCCCGAAAGAATTCTTAAAACAAAAGACGATCACGGCCGATTATTTGGTGGGTCGTAAAGGCATTGGATTTAATCGTTCTCCGCGAAGCGGAAACGGACAAGTTCTCTCTTTATTTGGTGCAAAAGGCAATAATTTAAAAGATGTTTCCATCCAAATTCCTTTGGGAACCTTGGTGTTGGTCACCGGCGTTTCAGGGTCTGGAAAATCTACCTTGATCAAAGAAACCCTTTACTTGGCCTTGAAAAATCATTTCAGGGAATCCAAGAAAAAACCTTTGCCATTCGATCGAATGGAGGGGCTGGAGCATTTGGATAAAGTGATTGAAATCGATCAATCGCCCATTGGTCGTACGCCTCGATCGAATCCTGCAACGTACGTAGAGGTTTTCGCAGCCATTCGAAACTTTTATGCAACGCTTCCCGAAGCGAAAATTCGCGGTTACAAACCGGGTCGATTCAGTTTTAACGTTTCCGGCGGACGGTGTGAAACCTGCAAAGGGGCAGGAGTGAGGGTGATTGAGATGAACTTCCTTCCCGATGTTCAGGTGAAGTGCGAGGCCTGTCAGGGCCGTCGTTACAACCGAGAAACGTTGGAAGTTCGGTACAAGGGAAAATCCATCAATGATGTTTTGAATTTGAGCATTGAAGATGCCATTCCGTTTTTCGAAGCGTTTCCGTTGATTTCTAGGAAATTGCAGGCATTGAACGATGTAGGATTGGGTTACATCACTTTGGGGCAACCCAGTACCACCCTATCGGGGGGCGAAGCCCAACGCGTGAAATTGGCCACCGAGTTGAGCAAAAAAGACACCGGAAAAACATTCTACATTCTCGATGAACCCACTACGGGTCTACATTTCCAAGACGTAGACATCCTTTTGGGCGTATTGCAGAAATTGGTGGAGAAAGGAAATACGGTGCTCATCATTGAACACCACATGGATTTGATCAAGAGCGCCGATTATCTGATTGATGTGGGTCCGGAAGCCGGAAAACGTGGTGGGCAAGTGAGTTTCCAAGGCACTCCCATGGAAATGCTGGCACTTAAGGATGAGAACCATACCGCACGCTTTTTAGCGATGGAATTGGAGCAGGAGAAGCGTTAATCGCGAGCGATGCTTAGCACTTGGGTGTGCTTTCCAATTTGAATGATGTAGAGTCCGTTTTGCAATTCAGAAACATTGATGCTTGGAATGTTGCTGAAAGCGTTGTTGGCTTTTACCTTTTTAATGAGTTGACCGGCGGTGGAGTAAATCAAGATTTCTTCTTGGTTCAATTGAGGATCCATCATCACCAATTTTATTTCGTTTTGTGCCGGGTTGGGGTAGGTGTAGAATGCCTTTTCAACGAGGTCGGTTGTGGGGTTACTTTGCAACGCTTGATTGATCGCATTGCTAAGAGACGTGGCATTGAGGGAATTATTCACGTTGAGGAAAACCCGGTGAGCGGCTCCTCCGAGCACGACGGTTTTCGGCATTCCGTTGGAGCCGTAATCGGTCATTCTGATTTGGGCGCTGGAAAACGTTGCCGTTGGCTGGATGGAGTTGGATTGCGCCCAAGTAGCCAACGTTGCGCACGAAGAGTTGGCGTAATCGTCGGCCATGTAGAACACCACTTGCGGGTTATTCAGGTTACGAACGGTATTGGAGGCGATTTGCGCTGGTCCAACGCAACTTCCGCAGGGCATTACCCAGGTAAGGACCACCACTTTTCCGGCATTGAGTTCGGTAAACAGGTTGTGGGACGTTCCGGCACAATCGTTAGCGGTAAAATCGGTTGCCGTTTGCGAGAATCCGTTCAGGGTTGAGGTGAGGGCAAATGCCCATGCAAAGATTTTCCAAATTTTCATGCCCGAATATATCACATCATTGGGGAATACGCATCGGCTGATTTGTTTTTTTTGCGGTCCCCGAGTGAATCGAACGTAGTGAGATTATTATCGAGGGCCCGGCTTGTAATGATGATTATCGATGATGAGGGTGGTCCTCGAGTGAATCGACCGAAGGGAGATTATTATCGAGAGGCCGCCCGATGAATGGCCAACAGCTGCTCCAACAACGCTCGAACTTCCTCCAACGGAACCATGTTGGCGCCGTCGCTCAACGCAGCCGACGGATTCGGATGGGTTTCCAAAAAGAAACCCTGAACGCCCACCGCCGCTGCCGCTCTCGCAATCGTACCAATCATTTCGGGTTTACCGCCCGTAACGCCGCTTCCGTTGTTCGGCTGCTGAACCGAATGCGTTACATCCATCACCACCGGAAAACCGTGTTTCTTCATCTCGGTAATGTTGCGAAAATCAACCACCATGTCGCCGTACCCGTACATGTTGCCGCGCTCGGTGAGCCAAATGCGGTCATTGCCCGTGCTTTTTACTTTTTCAGCCGCAAATTTCATGGCGTCGCCATTCAAAAACTGCGCTTTTTTAATGTTCACCCACTTGCCCGTTTTTCCTGCCGCCAACAACAAATCGGTTTGCCGACACAGGAAAGCGGGAATTTGCAACACATCCACGTATTCGGCGGCCAAGGCACATTCTTCGGCGGCATGCACGTCGGTTAACGTGGGAACCCCCAAAAGTTGTCCTACTTTTTTAATTCGTTCCAAGCCTTCCACATCTCCAGGGCCGGTGTATGAGTTTAAACTGGTGCGGTTAGCTTTTCGGTAACTGGCCTTGAAAATGTAGGGAATCCCCAATTCTTCGCACATCGTTTTCAAACGACCGCCAATTTCCAGGCACAACTCTTCCGACTCCACCACGCAGGGGCCAGCAATCAAGAAAAATTGAGGACTATTCAGGTAGCTTGGTTCCATGATTTATTTTTTTGGAGATGATTTTTTCGATGTATGAAATGAAAGCATCATTGCCTTCTACTTCGATGTGCTCCCACAAACCCAAGGTAAATCGGCCGATGCCGAAGGGGTGGGAAAATTTTTCAGTTAATCGGTAGCGTTTGTTTCCTAAGTCTTGAAGACGGGAAAACCAAAACGGGCCGCGTTCTTCCTTCCAAATTCCGGCCGCAATTTCGTCCATCACCATGGTGACCAACCACGGGTCTTCTCCCAAAATTCCCCCAAAAGGATCGTCGGAAACGCCGGCGTGTAACCCTTCGTGTTGCCATTCCTGATCCAATCGTTTCACCAACCCAATGCGGTCGATTTTGTATTGTTTCACTTGTTTGCTGCTCAATTCGTAAGCGTTCAACAATCCGTTGGCCGATTGAAAACTGAAAGGTTCCACGGTTCTGTTGCTCACCGTTCCCGAACTGAAAGAGTGGTAATCCAACAGCTGAACTTGTTTTTTTTGGGAGATGGCTTCCTGCAAATCGGAATACGTTTGAGAGAGTTTACTTTGGTACCCCAATTGGAGGGAGGTCCCCGTTTCACTCAACGCTTCAATTTTTTGGCGAAGCAATTTGGATGTTTCTTGGGGTAATCCCGCCAAGGTTTCTCGAAGCAAACGGGCTTCGTCAACGCTGAAAGTAAGTCGGTCGGAAAGGTCCTGCCCCCGTTCGATGTACCACCGACCGGAGCTGGTTTTTTCGACTTCAAATCCGCATTTTTCTAAAATTTGAATATCGCGGTAGTAGGTTCGGCGAGAAACGCCGGTGTGTTCCAGAATTTCTTGCAAGAGGTACCCGTGTTTGCGGCTGCCCAACAGGTTAGCCAGTCGGAACAAACGCAGTAATTTCCCGGGATCGTCTTGCTTCATGTTGGATTAAGCTTGGGTGGTTTTTCCCCAATTCTCTTTTTCGGCCTCTTCCCAAAGGGTAGGGAAGAAGATGCGTTTCTGCAATTGTGGAGGTAAATATTCCATCCAATTGGTTCCTCCGGTGGCGGCAATTTCTTCGGGTTCAGACTTGAGGTAACGAACGGCTGTGCCGAAGTGCGCCATCGGCCACAAGGCATTCACCTGAAGGTCGAACAAGCGCAGCGATTTTTTGATGGATTCTGTTTTTTCTTCGGGTTTCAACGCTTCAAAAACCGTCCATACGTTGTTGCCAACTCGCTTTTCTGCCAAAGAATTCAATTCTTCCGAGTACTTTTCTTCAAACTGAATCAAGGTGTAGGTTTTCTTCCCGGTTTCCTTATCGGTAGCTCCGAATTTCCAATAAATGTAGGGGTACATTTCGCTGATGCTGCTCTCGGAGTTGAAACGGTGGCGTTCGTTTTTATCGACCAAATTTTGGAAAGGCGTGGTGTCCATTTCAATCTTTCGGTATTGAGCGCTTTGGAATCCGGAAGCGGGAAGCAATGCCATGCGAAACTGCAAGAATTGATCTTTGTCCATCCCATCGCTCATGATGGCAAACGATTTGGTGAGGGCTTCAAAATACCGCACGCAGCGGCGAATGCGAATCTCAAACCACTCGGCATTCGGGGCCGTTCCCATATCAATGATTTGCTGCAACTCCAACCTCACCAATTTGAAATACAACTCGGTAATTTGGTGGTAAATGATGAAAATATTCTCGTCGGGAATTTTCGTCTTCGGTTGTTGAAGGTTCAATAGCACATCCAAATGAATGTAATCCCAGTAGGAGAGGTAATCAGAATAAATCAATCCGTCCAAATAAGAAAGCCAGTCTTGGCCGGTTGCTGCATATTTGGCCTCCAATTTTTCGAGGCGTTGTTGTAGTTCAGGATTCATAACGAGAGTTGTTGAGCGATTAATAAGCCCAATTTAACAAATAGAATGGTTGAAAGGATGCTGGCCATGACATAAATCAGGGAATTCCAGAGCGGTTGGGTTTCGATCATCTTCAAAACTTCCAAAGAGAACGTGCTAAAGGTGCTGAAGCCGCCGCAAAATCCGGTTCCCATCAATAAAAAGAAGGCCGATTGCCCGTTTTTTTGAGCGTGGTGGAAGAATATTCCCAATAGAAAGGAAGCGAGCACGTTGGAGATCCACGTTGGCCATGGAAAGGTTTCAGACGATGAGATCCAATGACTCATTTTCCATCGAACCAAGGAGCCCAATGCTCCACCCAATGCCACGCTCATCCAGTTCATTTTTCGTAAACGAATGGCGATTGAAAATCTTGAAAAGAGGACAGAATTTGATCTTTGTCGGAAATGATGGGTTGATCCACCGGCAACCATTGAATGTTGAGGTTGGGATCGTTCCACATCAATCCGCCTTCGGAGGCCTTGTTGTAATAGCCGGTGCATTTGTAAGCGAAAACGGTATCTTGGGCCAAGGTTTGGAAGCCGTGGGCGAAGCCTGGAGGAATCCAGAAAATGCGTTTATTTTCATCGTTCAATTCCACGGCAACGTGTTTTCCGTAGGTGGGAGACCCCACACGAATATCTACCGCTACATCGAGAACCGCCCCTTTGATCACCCGAACCAATTTGCCTTGCGCGTGGGGCGGGGCTTGAAAATGGAGTCCACGAATGGCGCCCAATTCCGAGCACGACTCGTTGTCTTGCACAAACGGCAGGTTGATGCCGAGTTGGGCATAGGTTTCTTGGGAAAACGATTCGAGGAAGTAACCGCGTCGATCGTTGAAAACGCGGGGTTCGATCAAAACCAAATCGGGAATGGAGGTAGGAATGATGTTCATGAAAGGATCCAAAATGCGAGCACGCCGGCGAAATAACCGAGCATAACCGGAAGTGAAAAGTGTTTAAAATAGCGTTGGAAGGAGATTTTCTCCATTCCCATGGCGGCCACACCGGCGGCCGAACCGATGATGAGAATGCTGCCTCCGGTGCCGGAAGTGAAGGCCAACATCTCCCAGAAAAATCCGTTGGGGGCGAAATCTTCCGTTCCGATGGGATACATGCCTTGTGCGGCTGCGACCAAAGGAACGTTATCAACAATGGCCGATAGTACGCCAATGGTGGAGGTAATTCCTACGGTTGAGCCGTTGAACCAACCGGTGAGTTGTTCGGCAAACGATTGCAAAATTCCTGCGTAACTCAAGGCCGAAACCGCCATCAAAATGCCCAAGAAAAACAAGATGCTTGGGGTATCGATTTGCGAAAGGACTTGCTGCGCGCGCAAGGATTTGCGCACATCTTCGGATTTTTTTCGGTGGATGATTTCAATCATGATCCAAATTCCACCTAATCCCATCAACATTCCAACAAAGGGAGGCAAGTGGAAGATTTCTTTGATAACGGGAACCAATAAAAGGCCGATTAAACCAATGATCAACACCAACTGCTGGTCTTTTTTCTCTTGAAAGGAATCTTGATTTTTAGTCGGAAGCGCTTCTATTTTCTGTCCTTTCAATTTCCGTAAAAACCAAAAGAGTGGAAGAAGAACGTTAATGACAGACGGAATAAAAATGGATTTGACAAACGGGAGAACATCGGGAAGTTGACCGCCAATCCAAAGCATGGTGGTGGTTACGTCTCCGATGGGCGACCATGCGCCCCCTGCGTTGGCGGCCACCACCACCATCCCCGCAAAGATGAACCGCAGTTTTTCTTCTTGAATCAATTTGCGGATCAGTACAATCATCACAATGGTGGTCGTGAGGTTATCGAGCAGGGCCGAGAGAAAAAACGCAATGATGCAAATGATGATCAGGAGCGTACTCACTTTTTTCGTCGCAATTCGATCGGTAATGATGGAAAATCCGTCGTGCGCATCGATGATGCCAACGATGGTCATAGCGCCGAGGAGGAAGAAAAGGATTTCGGCGATTTCAATAACGGCATGTTCCAAACTGGCGTGGAAATCGCCTCCAAAAGCTGCGATGATCATCCACGAAACCATCCCTAAAACCAAGGCAACGGCGGCTTTATCAACGCCC
This sequence comes from Bacteroidota bacterium, assembly GCA_947459245.1. Taxonomy (GTDB): domain Bacteria; phylum Bacteroidota; class Bacteroidia; order UBA7662; family CANHCV01; genus CANHCV01. The sequence continues at coordinate 9,582 of CANHCV010000017.1, read as the reverse complement.
CAGCGGTGTTCGGTAGCAATGAAAAAATACCCGATGAAAAAAACGAGAAGCAGCCAAATTTGCATGAACAAAAATAAGGAAAAAGTACGAAAGCGGAAGGGAGAAAATCCTCAGGACTTCAACGCGGATTCGATTTCGGAAAGCCAGCGCTGTTGATGGGTAGGATTGGGAAACACCACTTCCAATGGGCGGTAAAAAACGGGCACGGAAAGGGGTGTTTTTGGAAGCAATTCCAACAATTTCACGGCATCTTTTTCGGTGGTGATGATTTGTTCGAGTTGGTTTTCGGAAATGATGCGCTGCATTTCTTCCAAATCCCGAGCAGTGTAACGGTGGTGATCGCGGAAACGCAGGTGCAACGTGGGTTGTTCCTGTTCTCCAAAAACGTGGTTGCGGGCAATTCCCGATACGGCCAACGTTTTCAGTTCTTTTCGGTAGCTTCCTTGGCCGTTCAACAGAACTGGCTCCAACAATTGGTAAGAGGAGAAAATGATTTTTTCGCGAAGGCTCTCTGGTGCTTTTTGTATGAATGCAGAAGGATCAGTTCCCAGTGGTGTTCCCGTTACAATGATGATGGAAGCGGCAGCAGCCCGCTGGGGAAGGTCGCGCAAACTACCTTTGGGAAAGACTTTGTTTTCCCAAAACGGTTGGGAGTAGGGGGTGAGAAGCGTGGAAAAATGAGGTTGTAGTTTGCGGTGTTGCAAGGCATCGTCGAGCACCGCAACGGTCGAATCGGGATACTGCTGATGTAGTTGCTCAAGTCCACGGTGTCGGTTTTCGCAAACGCCACCTCGAAAGGATTCCCCGAATCGGTGGGCGATGATTTTTGGTTCATCCCCAATTTCGGCCGTGGTGGAATGGGAGGTAATGAGTTGGAATCCGCTCGTTTTTCGACCGTATCCACGGGAGAGAAAAAGGGGGCGCTGGGTTGCGAGGTGGTGAAGGAGGAAAAGGGTGTGCGGGGTTTTCCCACTTCCGCCAAATTCCAGGTTGCCCACCACGATGGTTTTCCCGTTTCGCCAGGGGGAGGAATGAAGGATTTTTCGGTTGAAAGCGAAATGGCGAAGGGAAAGGACCAATTTTAAAAGCATACCATAAAGGTAATTCAAATGAAACTTTTTTAGCAATTTGCCTTATTGCTTGCTTAAATTTGTACATGATCCAAGAATTACGACAGAAATTGTCAAGGGTTTCGAATCAGCATTTTATTCCAGAAATTGATGGATTAAGATTCTTGGCTATTTTTTTAGTGATTCTCTTGCACGCCAAAACCACCCTATTTAAGGAGTTTGTTGGCGCATTCGACAAAAATGAATTGCTTCAAAATCCACTGTTTTACATCATTTATCACGGCGATTTGGGCGTAAAGATTTTCTTTTCCATCAGTGGATTTATTTTGGCCATGCCCTTTTCGAAAGCAGGCATGGAAAAGAAACCGTTTCCATCGTTAAAGAATTTTTACTTGCGGCGCTTAACGCGTTTGGAACCTCCGTTTATTTTGGTGATGATCGGGCTTTTCTTTGTAACCGGAATTCAATCCCATCAGTTGAATTGGGACTATTTCAAGCATTTATTGGCCAGTATCACGTATTCCCATCAGTTGATTTATGGATATTGGAGTCCCATCAATCCGGTAACCTGGAGCTTAGAAACAGAAGTACAATTTTATCTGTTGTTGCCGTTGTTTGCGGTTGCCTTCCGAATTTCAAAATCCACCCTTCGATGGGGTGTTTTCCTCGTTTTTACGATTTTCCTTACGCTCCTGAGTCAGAATGTTGATTTGGAGTTGTTTCATTTGAAAAAGTCGTTGTTGAGATACTGGGGATTTTTCTGTGTGGGGATGTTGTTTGCCGATTTGTATCAACACCGGTTGGACCTTATTCGGGGTAAAAAATCAATTTTTTTCGACGCCATTGGAATTCTAAGTTTCTTTTTATTGTTTGGCAAATTTGATGGATTTCTGGAAGAAGGAGTTCAAAAGATTTTCCAAAGTTTCAATTACATTTGGGTATTTCCCCTCTTCTTGGCGGTTTTTCGCGGAAGGATATTATCCTGGTTTTTTACCTTGCCCTGGATTGTGATTTTTGGAGGAATGTGTTATACCATTTACCTCATTCACTATCCCATATTGTTTCTATTAGGTCAGAAAATTGCTCCATTTTTGGCGGGAAGCACTCCCAATTTTTGGGGAGTTTACCTGCCTTTTATGTTGATTTCACTGCTGGTTCTAGCCGTCGTTTCCTCCGTTTTCTTTATGTTTTTCGAGAAGCCCTTCATGTACAAAGATTGGCCAGAAAAGTGGAGAGAAGCAGTAAAAAGCAGATTTAGGAAATCGAATACGTAGTGCCGTCCTTGGTGTCTTTGATGGATATCCCTAATTTTTCCAAGGTGATCCGAATCTGATCGGAGGTTTCCCAATCTTTCATGTCTTTGGCTTTCTTTCGCTGAAGCAAAACCATGTCCATCAAACCATCGATGAGGGTAGTATTTTGTTGGGCAGATTCGAAAAGACCTAGAACATTAAAAATCCATTGGTTCACTTCTTTCTCGAGGTGGTTTTTATCTTCCAAAGTAATGGATAAATCGCCCCGATGAATTTTATGAACGTGGTTGATGATTTCAAACAATTGAGCAACCAATTTCGGTGCATGGAAATCGTCGTTCATGGCTTCATAGCAACCTTTTAAAAGTTCAGAAAGGTTGAAATTGGTTTCAGTGGACGGGTTGATGGTAGTGATGGATTTCACGCCTTCCAACAATCGCTTGTATCCTACTTCGGCGGCGTTCAATGCGGCTTCCGTAATATCCAGGGTGGAGCGGTAGTGCGCTTGAAGCACAAAAAATCGAAGCACTTCGGCGGCGTAGGGTTTGGAAAAAATGGGAGATGTTCCTTCAATAAGCTGGAGGGGAGTAAAGAAATTCCCATCGGACTTCGACATTTTTCGGCCGTTGAGCGTAAGCATGTTGGCGTGCATCCAATATTTCACCGGATCTTTTTGATGAAGTCCTTTGCTTTGGGCAATTTCGCATTCGTGGTGAGGGAATTTCAAGTCCATCCCACCTCCATGAATATCGAATTGTTCGCCCAGGTATTTGGTTGACATGACCGAGCATTCCAAATGCCATCCGGGAAATCCTTTTCCCCAAGGAGAATTCCATTGCATTAGGTGTTCGGGTTCGGCTTTTTTCCAAAGCGCGAAGTCTGGCTGATTTTTTTTATCGCTCACTCCATCCAAAGAGCGGGTTACTTCTTTAAGTTCTTCAATTTTTCTTCCTGAAAGTTCTCCATAAGGGAATTTTTCAAGGTATTTCATCACGTCGAAATACACCGAACCATTGGAAACGTAAGCGAAACCCAAATCGATCAGTGCTTGGGTCCATTCAATTTGTTCGAGAATATGGGCGGTAGCAGTGGGCTCGATGGACGGGGGGAGGAGGTTGAATTTTTGAAGCACATCGTGGAAATTGTTGGTGTATTTCTGCACCAGTTCCATGGGTTCGATGGCTTCGAGTCGGGATTGTTTGGAAATGCGGTCTTCGCCATCGGCGGCATCGCCAAGCAAGTGGCCCACATCGGTGATGTTTCTTACGTACCGCACTTTGTATCCTAAATTCAACAAATACCGGTAAATGAGATCGAAGTTGATGAACGTTCGAACATTTCCAATGTGCACCTCATTGTAAACGGTAGGGCCACAAACGTACATTCCAACTTGAGGGGATTGAATGGGTTGGAATTCTTCCATTTTTCCGGAAAGCGTGTTGTAAATTTGAAGGCCAGTTTTCATGCAGCTAAATTACAGCCCGTTGATGGAAATTGGAAATCAAAAGTCGACCAATGGAAAAGCAGAAACAGGTTATTTTAGGGATAGATATTGGGGGAACCAATGTGGCATTTGGACTTATTGGTAAAGAAGAAAAAAAGATTTTATGGAAGGATTCTGAACCCATTGTTCAGTTTGCAACGGCTGAAGCCTTGGCCGATGCGATTGCTCAAAAAATGGGTTGTGAATTTGAATTGGTTGGAATTGGAATTGGTGCTCCCAATGGGAATTTTTACACGGGATCCATCGAGTTTGCTCCGAATTTACCGTGGAAAGGAATTGTTCCTTTGAAGCAGATTTTCGAGGCGAAGTTCGGCGTTCCCGTTTTTGTTTCGAACGATGCCAATGCCGCCGCATGCGGTGAATTCGTGTTTGGGAAAGCGGGCAATCATCCCCATTTTTTGATGATTACCCTTGGGACGGGCGTGGGGTCGGGGTTGTTTGTTGATGGAAAATTGGTTTTGGGTTCCGATGGAATGGCCGGCGAATTGGGTCATTTCATGGTTGTTCCGAACGGCCGGCCTTGCGGCTGCGGTAGAAACGGATGCTTGGAGGCCTATGCCTCTTCCACGGCACTGATTAAGCAGTATTTGGAAAAAGCCGATAACATGGAATCCATAACGGCGAAAGATGTGGTGGATCGTTGGCAAAAAGGTGATCCCATGGCCACCGAGGTTATGGAGAATACCATTGAAATATTGGGATGGAGTTTGGCCAATTTCGTTACCATTCATTCCCCCAGCATGATCGTTTTGTTTGGAGGTTGGGCCCAATCGGGAGAGAAGGTCATGGGCAAAATTCGCCACTCCTTCGAAAGCAATCTTCTGAAAATTTATCGGGGGAAGGTTGAGCTTGTTCCCAGTTTATTGGCTGGATCTGATGCAGCATTATTGGGTGCGGCTTCACTTGGGTTTTGATTGATTCCGATCCATTCTTCCCACTCTTTTCGATACTTTTTCTTGGAAGAAGCTGAAAAATACTTGGGGTTGTTGTTGATTCTAGCAACGATAATTCCTAGGAAAAATACCGTAATTCCTAAACGAAAAGAATTGTGATTCGAGTTTAAAAATCCGATCCACCAAAGGAAAAGCAAGAAGAACGTTTCATTGGGATACGTTCGCCATCGTTTTCTTTTGGAGTAAATGATGATGATATAAGTGATGATTGCAAACACTCCTAAAAGTCCGTGTTCGGCGAAAATCCTGGAAAGTTCAATGTGAGCAGAAACCGAGTTGGAGAATCCATAATAATAACGAAGCGGTTTTGCCATTCCGGGGCCTACGCCAATGAGAAAGTTATCGGCAAAAATTTGCAAGTCAATGAATAGAATTTGGTCCCTTCCCGATAATACATCTCGTTCACCGGTTTTCTCCGTTAAGCCGGTCTCACCGGAATACCTCTTCTCCAAGGCCGATCCCGTTACTGAATTCGCTAGTAAGAAAACGAGATAAAATAATCCGGCACCCAAAACCAAGTAAATCCCTTTCTTGAACGATTGAAGATTCCGTACTCGAACAAAACTCAACAAAATGATCAGTGCAAAAGCGATAAATGGAACGGTAACGCCTCCCCTTGAAAAGGTTAGTAATCCTCTAAAAACGCAAAATCCCAATACTGCATAGTCGAGAAGTTTGTATTTAAAGATTTTGATACCGAAGAATATCGAGTAAAGTAAAATTCCTGCTCCAATGCCCATCATGATGGAAACCTGATTAGGACCAAAATTGCCCGACAAGGAAGAGTTACTTGCGGTAAATGTTACCTCTGATAGCTCATCGAATGAAATGGTTTTCGTTTGAATGTAAACCAATACACTGGAAATCGGAAGGATAATTGCGCGACACAAATTTTGAATGTCGATGGAGTTCAACTGGTATTGGTAAAAATAGGCCAATAATACGCCCAATCCTACCGGACCCAATACGGTTGTCATAACGATTTCTCGCCAAAATTCGAGGTTGGTATCTACCGCCACCAAGGATGGGAGAAACAAAAGAATAAATAGGATTGAAAGCCCATTTGGAAGTCTCCTTTTCCTTGAAAAAAACAATCCAAGGGCAGAAAAAGCAATCAGGGAATATTTAGAAATCTCGTGGGGGGCTACCGATTTCGTCATTCTTAAATACAATTCAAAAACTCCAATGAGCGCCATGTACAAATGGGCCTCCCCATTTTTATTGTTACTCTTGAAAACATCAACCAATCCTACAATGAAAATGAGGTAACCCACAATTCCTGCGAAAATGGGGTTGCCTACTAATCCAACCGCTCCGAAAAGCAGGAAGAAAATGAGGAAAAGATGATTTTTTTCAAGAATTTTAATCATGCATTCATCATTGAGAAAATGGTCATTCCAACAGCGATTCCAACATTGTAAGAACCAACAACATTGTCAGCCATGGGAAGCTTCGCTTCTTGATCGGCTATTTTTCGAACAATGGCCGAAATGCCTTCTTCTTCAGAACCAAAAACCAAACAAATATTTCCTGTTAAGTCTACTTCAGAAATCTTTTTTTCGGCATGTTCGGTAATACAAACAATGCGAATATCTTGTTCCTGCAAATAAAGAAGGGTATTTCGCAAATTCTTCTCCCTACAAACGGGCATCTCCAAAAAAGCACCAGCCGAGGTTTTTACGGCATCGCTTGTGATGCTACCACTTCCAGTTTCGGGAATAATTAATCCACTTAAACCAGCACAATAAACCGTTCTTCCAACCGCACCTAAATTGCGTACATCCGTAACACCGTCCAACGCAATCAATCGAATTCCTTTTCCTTGTGCCTTCAAAACGGGGATCAAATCCTCAATTTTTCGGTACGATATGGGAGAGGCCAAGGCAACGATACCCTGGTGGTTTCCCCGGGTTAACCGATTTAATTTTTCTTTTGGAACGTATTGAACAGGAATATCAACCTTTCGGCAATATTGAACGATGGATTGAATTGCATTGGACTTTTCGTCCCTCGAAACCATCAGTTTATTCACCGGGTTTTTCGATTGCAACAGGGTTTCTACAGCGTGAATGCCGTAAACCAAATCCGGATTATCATTTCCTCCGGATGAATAATGGGGTTGATTAGAAAACTGCATCAATGTCCGATTGAGGCTAAATATCGTTCGGCATCTAAAGCGGCCATGCAACCCGTTCCCGCAGCCGTAATCGCCTGTCGGTAAGTTTTATCGGCTACATCTCCCGCAGCAAAAACCCCGGGAAGGTTGGTTTTTGTCGTTCCTGCTTGAACCATCAAATAACGGCTTTCATCCATCTCCAATTGTCCTTTGAACAAATCGGTATTTGGTTCGTGGCCGATGGCAACGAAAAATCCTTGAATGGGAATGGTTGTTAGTTCACCCGAAACCGAGTTTTTAACGCGAACGGCTTCAACCGTTTTTTCTCCCAAAATTTCATCGGTTTCGGTGTTCCACAACACTTCAATATTCGGCGTATTGAAAACCCGTTGCTGCATGGCCACGGAAGCGCGCATTTTTTCTTTGCGCACAATCATCGTTACCTTTTTGCAGAGTTTAGCTAGATACGTTGCCTCTTCGGCTGCGGTATCTCCGGCACCTACAATGGCAACTTCTTGCCCGCGGAAGAAAAATCCATCGCAAACGGCACAGGCAGAAACCCCAAATCCATTTAAACGTTGCTCGCTATCCAATCCCAACCACTTGGCCGAAGCACCGGTTGAAATGATCACCGCATCGGCGGTCATTTCGGTTTCTTCATTGATCCAAATGCGCTTTGGACTTGCTTCCAAATCTACTTTAGAAACCCATCCAAATCGGATGTCTGCGCCCATTCGTTTGGCTTGATTTTCAAAATCTACCATCATTTCAGGACCCATGGCTCCGTCGGGGTAGCCGGGAAAATTATCCACCTCGGTGGTGATGGTCAATTGACCGCCGGGTTGCATACCTTGATATAGAACGGGATTGAGGCCTGCGCGGGCTGCATAAATGGCAGCGGTGTATCCGGCAGGACCCGAACCAATGATGATAACGGATGTGTGTTCAATACTACTCATGTGTGGTAAAGTTAAGCGTTAATTTATCGAATTCGGTCGATGCTGCGAACCAAGGCTTCATCTTTCTGAACATTTTTTCGGCCGAGGAACAGGGTTACAAGCGAAACAACGATGAAAAAGGTTCCCATATCGGGGTGATTCACGGTCATTCTGCTGATGCGGGTTTGCTCGATATCGCTTTGCATGGAAAGCATCCAATATCCAGCAATGGATACCAACAACAGCAATTGGATGATCATCACCCAGCCCGAAATTTTAATTTGAATTTTCCGATTTTTGAAAAAGTAAAGCACTGCAGCCGACCCTAAAACGGAAAACCCAAGAAGCATGGCCACAAGGGGAGTGTTTTGATCGAGGGTGTTGGTCATCCCATCCACGATTCTTACGTAGTGAAAATGGGTTGCAAAAAGCTCAACGTATTCCTGGTTAGAGCCGTATTCCCGGTAAAAAAGAGTGGTGAAGGAGGCCAAAATGAGAGCCAAAAGGGAGCTTGAAAAATAGATGGTTTGTAGGCGTTGCCACATGGCGTTATTTTTTTGATTTGCAAAAATACAGGGTACATTCGGTTTTACCTTTGCTTTGTGAAGCGTTTTTTCATTGAGCTGAGTTATTTTGGGAAAAATTACCACGGTTGGCAAATTCAACCGAACGCTTTAACCGTTCAAGAGGTTTTGGATGAAGCCCTTTCCAAACTGTTGAAGCACCCTGTTCAAAGCATGGGTCAAGGACGAACCGATACCGGGGTGCACGCCACTCAATTTTTTGCGCATTTCGATACCCCGGTTGATCTTCCAGCCGAATTTTTCAAGGCACTTCAAGGGAATTTGCCCATCGATATTTCGGTTCAAGGAATTTTCGAAGTGCATGCCGATGCCCATACCCGATTTTCGGCCGTTTCGCGTTCGTATGAATACCACATTTGCACCCATCGAAATCCGTTTCAAACCGATCTCGCTTGGTTTATTCCTTATCCCTTGAACCTTGAAAAAATCCAATTGGGTTTGGATATGCTCCTGGGAGATCAGGATTTTTCCAGTTTCTGTAAATCGAACGTGGTGGTGAACAATTATCGTTGCTCGTTAACCGAAGCTCGTCTTGAGATTTTGCCGCAGAAAGTGGTTTTTCATTTTTCTGCGAACCGTTTTCTGCGGAACATGGTGAGGGCCATGGTAGGAACTTTGGTGGAACTGGGGAGAGAGAAAATTACGCCAGAACAATTCCAACAAATTATCTTTGCACACGATCGAACTCAAGCGGGCGCTTCCGCCCCTGCTCACGGGTTGTTTCTCACTCGGGTTGCCTATCCAACTTGGGTAAATCCTCAAATTTTTCCGCATGAAAAGGACTAAAAACAGCCACCTTACCCGAGTAATTCAATTGATAGCCCCTTACAAGTGGCTCATGGTGGGAACCGTTTTTAGCGCTCTTCTCCTTTCCTACTTGTCCATCGTTCGTCCGATGCTTTCTCAAAAGGCCGTTGATGGATTCATCCAGAACAAAGATCAATCGGCTTTGTGGGACCTCACCTTGGCCATGCTCGGATTGTTGGTAGCGGAAGCAATCGTTCGTTACGTTTATACCATTTCAGCAAATTTTTTAGGTCAAAAAGCCGTTTTGGCCCTTCGAAAACAAGTTTACCAGCACATCACCAAACTCAAACTCAGGTTTTTCGACCAAACTCCCATTGGAACACTAACCACACGAACCATTAACGACATCGAAACCAT
>CANHCV010000016.1 GCA_947459245.1 Bacteroidota bacterium | reverse complement strand
GTATCCGATCGTCCACAAATAAATCAATGTTGGAAGAAGGGCCATCAACAAAAGCACCAATCCAGCCAAATATTTGCCTAAAACCACTTGCATTTCGGTGATGGGTTTGGTGTACAACAGTTCAATGGTATTGTTTTTTCGTTCCTCTGCCAACATTCTCATGGTAAGAGCTGGAAGTAAAAAGAGGAAAACAAAAGGACCCATAGAGAAGAGGGTATCGAGGTTAGCATAGCCGTATTCCAGCAGCGAATATTCAGGTAAAATCCAAGTGAACAGTCCAATGCCCAAAAGGAAAACTGCCAATACCACGTATCCGATGAGGGAACTGAAAAATCCGGCAATTTCTTTTTTGAAGATGGTCATCATGCGGCACCTCCTTGTGTTTTTTCGCGGAAGAGATCTTCCAATGAGGTTTTACGTTCTTCCATTTTCACCACGGTAAGTTGCTGTTGAACGGCCCAAGCGAATAAATTTTGTTGCAAGGGCGTTTGGGCCGCCGCCGTTAACAAAAATTCTACCGATTTTTCCAGCTCGGTTACAGCGATCACGCCGGGAATGGATTTCAATTTGTTGATGGAGGTCGTTTCGGCGAATCGAACGGCCAAAAGCAGTTGGTTGTTCGGGAGTTGATCAAGGGTGCGATCGTCAACCAACTGCCCTTTGTTGATGATCAATACCCGCTGGCACATGGCTTCTACTTCCTGCATGATGTGGGTAGATAGAATCACGGTTTTTTTCTTGCCTACCTCATTGATCAAAAGGCGGATATCTACCAATTGGTTGGGATCTAAACCTGAAGTAGGTTCATCCAAAATCAATACTTTGGGGTCGTGAATCAAGGCTTGAGCGAGACCAACACGTTGTTTGTATCCCTTGGAAAGTTGCCCAATTTTCTTGGAGCTTTCGGGTCCCAATCCCACCAAATCAATCATGCGAGCAACGTGTTGTTGGGGATTGGAAAGTTGGTAATATCCTGCCGCATACCCCAAATATTCCTTCACGTACATATCGTAGTAAAGCGGATTGCTTTCGGGAAGGTAACCCACCTGCCTACGCACTTCCAACGACTGGGAAGCAACATCGAATCCGCAAACCGTGGCTGTTCCTGAAGTTTGGGGAATAAAACAGGTGAGAATTTTCATGGTGGTGGATTTCCCAGCACCATTCGGACCCAACAATCCTACAACTTCTCCCTCTTCAATAGTGAAAGATAAGTCATTGACCGCTTTTTGGGTGCTGTATTCTTTGGTGAGTTGTTGTACTTGAACCGACATAATTTCCTTAGAAACGCAAAGATAAACCGAAAAGGTGGTTTAATAAGGGGAAAGGTTGTTGAGGTGGTTTTTCATTTTCGGGAATAAAAAAACCACGATCTCCGAAAAGACCGTGGTAAGTTCTATGAAACAAAAATGATGGTTATTAAGATCCGCAACCGAAGCACTCAAATTGGCTGTGCTCGGGGCGTTTTGCTAATCCAGCTTGAAGCTTAAGATCTCGAATCTGATCCTCAATTTCAAGGTCGTTCATCATGTTGCCTGTCTTCTGACTTTCAAGGGCAAGTATTTGAGCATCAATGCTTTGGGGGGCCATGGTAGCGTTGTTCATTGTTGTGTGTTTTTGAGGATAACAAAACTATTGAAAGAAGTTAAATTTTCAACCTCGGTGGAAACGATGTTGATTAAAATCAGGAAGCTTCGGCTAACAAGATGGTTTGTAGGGCATTGAATCCATTTTCCACAACCGGCATCTCTAATAAATTGGACGTTCGGGTAAGGCCTCAGCCACCACAAACGTACTGCCGCCAACGAAAACGTTTTCATTGGATTTCTTTGCGGCAGCCAACGCAGCCTGATACGCTTCAGCCACGGAGTTGAAAGCTGTTACCGGCCGATGGGCCGCGTTCAAAGCATCAACCAAATGTTCTGTTGCCAAACCCCGCGGGATGTTTGGACGGGAAGCATAAAACCGGGCATTTATCGGCAGCTGTTCCACCATTTTTGCTAGATCTTTATCGTTTACCACCCCAATCACGTAATGCCAAGTGGTAGGATCGGCCTCTAAAACGGCTTTATTTTCAAGCATTCCGGCCTCGTTGTGGCCCACATCGGCAATGGCAAGGGGTTCTTGGTGTATGACTTCCCATCGGCCACGGAGTCCGGTATTTTTTCGAACGTTTTGAAAGCCGGCCAACACGTGCTCGGTTTCAACGGCCCACCCCATGCGTTGCAATTGGTCGAGAGCGCCCAAGGCCGTGGCCAAATTGTGCTGTTGGTAGGATCCCGGTAAATCTACCGATAGATTTTCTACCCACATCTTTTGGTTTTTCCAAATTCGGTATTCGGCCGTAAAAAGATTTCGTTGAAGGAGTTCCGCCCTAAAATGAGCATCTGCAAATTTGAGCAGCGCCCGTTTTTCAGAGGATGTTTCAGAAAAGATGGATTGGATTTCGGGTTGGGTTTGCCCAACAATAACGGGTACTCCCGCCTTGATGATGCCGGCTTTTTCTTTGGCGATGAGCGGGAGGGTATCTCCCAACAAGTTCATGTGGTCCCAACTGATGTTGGTAATAACGCTCAACACGGGCGTAATGATGTTGGTGCTATCCAGCCGGCCACCCAAACCCGTTTCAATAACGGCGATGTCTAGCGGCAGTTGAGCGAACCACCAAAATGCCAATGCAACGGTGATTTCGAAAAATGAAGGTTGAATTTCATCGATCAAAGGTTCGATGGTATTCACAAATTCTACCACTTTTTCTTCGGGGATGCAGTTTCCGTTCCAACGAATGCGCTCCCGAAAATCGAGCAAGTGGGGAGAGGAAAAAAGTCCGGTTTGGAATCCTGCTTCTTGTAAGGTAGAAGCCAAGAGGTGGGAAGTGCTTCCTTTTCCGTTGGTGCCGGCAACGTGAACGGTTTTGAATGATTTGTGCGGATTTCCAAGTGCCTTGGAAAGGGCCTTGATGTTGTTTAAATCGGCTTTGTAGGCAGCCGCCCCGATTCGGGTAAACATGGGAAGTTTGGAAAAGATGTAATCAACCGTTTCGGGGTAGGAGCGCATGAAAAAACGTTATTGCAACTTGAATCGGTAGGTGATGGTTCCTTCTTTTTCAGCTTCATCGTTAGGATTAGCGCTGAAAATATGTCGTTTTGCGTTGTTTTCGCAGAGTTTCCAGATGTTGCGGTCGGTAATGGTGGTTAATGGAACTCCGCCTCGCACCCGCAACACCTTACCGTCGTTATCCACCCAAATTTTTACGGTCACTACGCCTTCCACTTGCACGTTGGTTTCCACGGATGGGCCGCCGCGGTATTGACGACCGGCCACATTCCCCATTCCGGTTCCCGCGGCTCCGTTGCCAGAACCGTCTCCATTGTAATTGTTGGAGTTGGGATTTCCGTTCGGGTTTCCTTGGTTTCCATCACCTCCGGCGATGCCTTGAGAACCCGCAGCTCCTTGTCCGCCCGGTCCGTTACCCCCTTGTCCGCCCCGGGAGTTGCGCATGGCACTGGCTGCGCGTTTGCGCGCATCGTCCATTTGTTTTTGGCGTTCTTCGGCCAAGAGTCGTTTTCTTTCTGCTTCCTGTTGGGCCAAGCGGTCTTGATCAAGTTTTTGTCGATCCAATTCTTTTTGTCGGCGTTCCAGGGCTTTTGCTACGATATCGGCCTCTTCACCGTTTTCTTGTTGAAGATCGTTGGTGGGAGCGGCGGCGGCATTTTGCGGTGTTGGTGGAGGAGAATTGGGGTCGATAGCTGGGAGTTCCGAGGGTTGATCTCCGGCTGCGGGGGCTGCATCGGCCTCGCCAGAACCGGTTTCTTCGAATCCCAAGTTCACTTCCAATCCTGCCGAAGTGCCTTCCAATGGCGGTATTCCCGAGAAATGGAAAAGGAAAAGAAAAGCAAAAAGCAATCCGATGATGCCCGCGGTGTAAGCGGCGGCGCGTCGTTGAATTTGTTGTTGACTGAGGATAGGTTTCATCAAGGGAGTGATGCTTTTAGGGAATATTTTCCACAAAATAACGGAATGCAACGGAAAGTTATTGCAGGAATATTTCCACGGTAAAAAAGTTTGTCGGATTTTTTGGTCAATGGCGCAACAAACGAGTGGTTGTGCAGGTCTTAGGGGCAAACTGCTAAATTTCGATAGTAACTTTAACACGTGAAGGAATTTCATCACCTCGTACAAGGCTGTGCGGTTGGCCACCCTGCCAGTCAGAAAGCGTTGTACGATCAATTTAAATCGATGGTTTTCTCCATTTGTTGGCGTTACACCGGCAACAGAAGTGAAGCAGAAGATGTATTTCAAGAGGTTTTTATTCGAATTTTTCAACGGATTGATCAGTTAAAAGATCCAGCCGCTTTGGAAGGATGGATTCGAAGAATTTCGGTAAACGCCTGTTTGAACGCCATCAAAGAACGAACCAAACTTCGTTCCGAATCCTGGGATGAATCCTTAGAAATCGGAAAAGAGGATGATTCAGCCCTTCACTACGAAGATTTGATGAATTTGGTTCAAAAACTTCCTCCGCAATACCGATTGGTTTTCAACTTGTCGGTCATTGAGGGGTACAACTTTGAAGAGATTAGCGAACAGCTGGGCATTTCAGAGTCAACAGTACGGTCCAATTTGCATCGTGCTCGGCATTGGTTACAAGAAAAACTGGGAAAAAATGGATATTAACCCCAAAAAGATGGATGAGTTGTTTCAGCGGGCCGCCGAAGGTTTTCGGCCAGAGGCCCCCGAACACAGCTGGCCCGAAATTGAAAAGCGGATTCGACGCAAAAAGAAAAAAGGCATCGGCTTTTGGCTGAGCATCGCTTCTTTGTTTTTGATCGTTGGTGGCACCGGAGCATGGATGGGATTATCAACCACTTCCATAACTCCTTCCCAATCATTGGCCCATCAGCCTGTACCAACCGCCACCAAAGGAGCGGTTCCATCCTCTTCTTCTTCGATTTCATCCGAACAATCCTCCGCAAATTCGGCTCTTCCTGCCAAGCCGTCCTCATCGAATAAGGCTTCAGCTGCCCCTTCATCAACCCTTTTGAATGCATCCGATAAGGGCACGGTTTCATCCCAAGAAAGGGCCAATCCACGAAATGCATCATCAAAAACTCGATTGAAGCAGGCAGGACTTTCCAAGATTCTTCCCCGTACAACGGTTGCTACATCTTCCCAACTTGCTTCAAAATCCGCGAGAAAGAATCGAAACGTTCGACCTTCTAAAATCGCTATTTCAGGGTTATTCACCACTCCTCAGGTTCTTGAGGAAGATTTTTCAAAAAAACACCAAGATCAGGGTTCCTTCGAAAACCCTCAACAAAATCCCGTGTTTTTCGCATCCTTGAATTCCAAAACACCCCGTTTGGCCAGCCAATGGAAATCTACTCCAATCGAATGGAAGGTTGAAGAGGAGCCGATCACGCAAGAAAAGACCAAAAAGAATTTGTTCGACCAAATGCCCGGTCCGAGTTGGGGTTTTGTATTTCAACCGGAATACGTGAACAATTGGGAGCAATTGAGAAGTGCGTATCTTCAAAATCAAAATGGGAATCCGGTGATTACCCCGGTTGATCCGAATTTTCGATCTTCTTTGAATAGTTTGAACCACAATGTGGGATTTTCAATGGCGGTACAATCGCGTTTTGCGATTGATTTAAAGAGCAGTTTCGATTTGGGATTGAGTTATGGATTCCGGAACGATCGCCAAAATTATTTCGAATGTTTTAACCCTAGCACCGGCGAAAATAAGTTGTATTTCCAACCGTTAACGGGATGGAATTGTACAGCTCAAACGTTCGGAAATACCTACCATTATGTGTCCATGCCGGTGGGAATGACGCATGCATTAACCGGTAATGCCAAATCTTCTGGATTCCGATTGCACTGGAATTTAGTACCCCAGTTTTTAGTTGCGGGAAAATCCATGACGTTCGATTTTGTTCGTGATGGCTTTGTAACTGAAGCCATTTCCAAGAATGATGTTTACCGCAGAACGGGATTAACCGCTGGCCTAGGTTTGGGTTATGCGGTAAAAATAAATGCTCGTTCTTTGTTGGAAACGGGCATTCAATGGAACGGAAATTGGAGCACCATGTTCAACGAATATTACCCGGTTGATAAGCGTTTTGGTGCCATTGGCGCACGAATTGGATTGGTTTTTAAGTAAGGAATGAGATGAGTATAGTATTACCAGTGAAAGGAAAAATGCCACAAATGGGAGAGCGTGTTTGGTTAGCGCCGAATGCCACCGTGGTTGGCGATGTAACGCTGGGGAACGACTGCACCGTTTGGTTCAATGCCGTTGTTCGAGGCGATGTTCATTTTATTAAAGTGGGCGACCGAACCAATATCCAAGACGGGGCGGTGATCCACGGCACCTATGAAAAAGCATCTACCACCATTGGGAACGACGTTTCCATTGGCCACAACGCCTTGGTTCACGGTTGTACCGTTGGAAATCATGTGTTGATTGGGATGGGAGCGATTGTGATGGACAATGCCGTTTTGGAGGATTATTGTGTAATTGCTGCCGGTGCAGTGGTTTTAGAAAATACCGTTTGCGAATCCGGCTTTTTGTATGCGGGCATTCCTGCTAAAAAGATCAAGCCGTTGGACGAACGATTGAGAAATGTGGTAGAAATTACCCCACCACGATATATGGAATACGCTTCTTGGTTCCAAGAAGTTGATTCTAAAAATGAGTTAAAAGTTGAAAAACTGTGAAAAATCTGCTAAATTTGAAAATTCCAACCACTATGAAAATATTCTTTCCTATGAAAATATCTCGGAGTTTCAAGATGTGGGCCCTTGCGGTTCTAGCCATCTTGTCATTGGGAACCCAGGTTCAAGCATCCCACGTTTTTGGGGGTGAAATTACTTGGAAAGCCGTTCGTGACAATAACCCTCAAAACTTCCGTCGCGATGGTTATGGTTTTATCTTCATCATGACCGTTTACCGCGATTGCAGTGGTATTTCCTTGAATGGACTTACTCCGAGCATGACGGTTCAAGGAGGTCCAGTGGATAAATTTGGTTCGGTGGTGAACTCCATCACATTGAATCCAGCACCTGGACGTTTGGGAACCGGCTATGAGATTACCCCTATTTGTGGTGGAACAACAAGCATCGTTCGCTGTGGCGCAGGTAATCCCCTCGTTGGTGGTGGTGGTGCAGCTAGTAGAGGAGCAATTGCAGCAGTTCAATTTTGGTCGGATACCATTTGGTTAACGGGTGTACCTCCAACAAGCGGATGGTTATTCCAGTCATCGGCAGGAGCTATTCCTTGTTGCCGCAATGCAAACGATAACACAAGTTGTGGAGGTGACATGGTTTTGCGTGCGAGAATGTTGCCTTTCTTTGTTCAAGGCCCTTTAGGTCAGCAAATTGGATTGAATGTTCAAACCATGGGCGATGGTTCACCTGAATTCGCGGAACCACCTGCGTCGACCACCGTTCAGAATCCTTCTACAACCGATACCGTTATTTATAACAACAATGCGGTTGATTTCGATTTGGATTTCACCCGTTATTGGATTGATAATCCATTCAGTGGTTTGAATACTCCATGCAACTACAATCGTGGATATACCATCTTGAATCCCATGCCCGGAATTGTACGTCCGTACGGTCCAGGCGTTTCTGCTATCGATACCCTATCTGGGGAATTGAGATTTTTGCCCCAAACCCAAGGGAACTTCTTGTTGTGCATCCGGGTAGAAAGTTATCGTGGAACCCAGAAAATCGCTGAAGTTTTCCGCGATTTCCAATCGGTAACCATTCCCAACAGTCCGGGATTAGGTTACAACCCGATCCAAAGTCCACCAGTCGTTACCGCTCCGTATAAAACTCCAACCGGGCAACCGTCTTATTCAGGTTCTTATTTTGTTGGAGATAACATCGAGTTCGGGGTGCGTGCGGTGGATTTTTCGCCGTTTACAGACAGTGTTTACTTGTTCTTTAATAAAAACCCAGTTTTCGGTGCATTCATTCCTGGTCCAGACACCTTGCGTGCCGATTCCGGCTGCGTTCGTCCTCCCTGTGCGGTAATTAAAGCTACGCAAACCGGTTCCGCCATTACTCGCATGTCGTTGAACGGCGTTGAAGTAGGGTACGGTTTAGGTCGGAGAAATGCAACTCAAATGACGTTCAGTTGGCAAACCGGTTGCGGGAATATTCGTACCGTAACCACCCAAGGGAACCAAGCATTCATCGATAAAGGGAACTATTCTTTCAACCTTACCGCGAAAGACAACCAGTGCCCCTTCAACGGTCGTGTAGTAAAATCGTTGAACATCGAATTGTTGAATGTTCCAAAAATTGCGCCTACTCCTCGTGGATTGAAATTGGTGAACAATGGAATTCTCATCAACTTCGGTAGCTTGATTGATGTAGTTAATAAAGAGCCTCAAGATTCGTTGTTGTTCACATCCATCAAAAGAAGAGCTAAGAATTTGAAGCAAATTCAGGTATTTAGAAACAGTTGCAATACTGGTTTCACTCGGGTGAAAACCATCGTTCCTCCATCCAATTTGAGTGATACGGCCTTGGTTCATTGGTTTTTCAACTTCCGTGAGTGGATTGATACCTTCGCTGTGAATACAACTTGTAAGCACGAATACTATTTCCGCGTAGTTGCTGGTTGTGATACCACTCCATCCGATACTTCTGCCCACTATACTTTATTGGAGAACTTTGTAGTGAATCAAAGCGGTTCCGCCAACGTAACTTGGAATGGAATTACGAAATCTCCTCCAGCTGGTACAGGTGGAAAATACATCATTCAACGCCGCATTGGAAGCAACACCAGCGCACCTTGGGTGAGTATTGACTCGGTTCCAGCCAACGTTTTCAATTATTTAGAGCCCATCATTGTTTGTGATGATACGGTTTTTTACCGAATTCTTTACCGTGAAAATATTCCGTTGTTGCGCGACACATCGTTCATCATTGACACATGCGTGAACCCAACCCTTCTGAATACCATTCTTACAGGAAGATGGGCCATTACACGTCCTGAGTTCTTGAATCCACTTAAATTGGATAATTGCCGCAATCAGTATTTCATCATTGCCGTTGATACGGTTTCCATTGAGTCTTTCGGAATTCCTCGCGGAGCACGTTTCCAAGATACCCAAGCGCCTTCAACCTTAAATTGGAGATTCGTAAGTGTTGATACCACCAACATTAACCAAGATTTATTGCTAAAAACCGATACGACATCGGCTTTGGATTTCGATGAATACGAATTTTTCAACGCTAGCGGAGGGTCATTTACTCCGATTGGAAAAGATTTAATTAAAAACCGTGGATTCTTGCGCGATCCAAACCGCAACGGTGCCACGGCTTCCCACACCTACACCGTTGTTGCTCGCGATAGCTGCAACAACACCAGTCCCATGTCAGATCCATTGGCTTCCAGTTATTTGCAAGGCGTGGTGAATACCTGTGGAGGAAAAATTGAGTTGACGTGGAATATCCCTTCCAATTGGGCCGGCGGAATCAAAGAAGTTAAAGTCATGCGAAACGACAACAACGTTTGGGTTCCTGTGGCGACACTTCCCGCTACCGCCACTACCTATTCCGATAACAATAACTTGGTTGAAGGAAATGTTTATTGCTACTCCATTTGGGTGGTTAACAATGTGGATACTACCATCATTGCCAACAGTAACCAAACGTGCATCAAAGCAGATATCATTCGCAAACCGAAAGATTTGTATGTTCGATACGCTTCCGTTGATACCGCATCTCAAAAAGTGAAATTGGCATGGATCATCGACAGTACAGCAGAATTGAAATCGTTCATCATTGAAAGAAATTCTGGTTCTGGATTCACTCCAATTGCAACCATGGCTGCCGTTAATCCAAGCGGTACCGTTCGACAGTTCTTCGAGTTTACCTATGTTGATTCTTCTGCAGAAGTGAATGCTACCTCACACGTGTATCGCGTGAAAAGCATCGATCCTTGCGATTCGATTTTCACCTCTTCGAATTCGGCCAAAACCATTTTGTTAACCGGACAAGCTTTGGGTAATTTCACCAACTCCATGACTTGGAATGAATATTTGGATTGGATCAATGGAGTGAAAGAGTACGAAGTTCTTCGAAATGTTCCTGCTAATTCAACCGTATTTTCTTCAGTAATCGCAAAACCAACCACCGATCGCAGTTTTGTTGACGATGTTTTCTTGTTGGAAGACAACGATGGAAACTTCTGCTACATCATCATGGCGGTTGAAAACGGCATCAATAAATATGGTTTGATCGACACGGCTTTCTCCAATCGTTTGTGCGTAACTCAAGAGCCTCGCTTGTTCGTTCCTAACGTAATTGCTCCCGACGGATTGAACAATAAGTTCTATCCAAAAGGCACTTACATCAACAAGAAGAGCAATTACCGCATGGAAATCTTCAACCGTTGGGGAGAGAAAATTTATGAAACCACCAACTTTGAAGATGGTTGGGATGGAACGTTCAAAGGTTCCATCGTTCAACACGGAATGTACATTTACATCATCAATTTCCAAGATGCGAATGGACGAAACCTAACCAAGAAAGGATATTTCCAAATCATCGATTGATGTTTGAAATCAGAAATAAAAAGGGGTTGACCGATGTCAACCCCTTTTTTTATGCCAGCAATTTTTGAACAATGATTCCATCGAAAAAACGCTCGCGTAGGTTGAGCCAGTTTTTCAAGTGGCCAGCCTTTTCGTACCCAGCTTTTTCAAATGCACGCAGGCTGGCCCCGTTATCTTCCGAAATAATGGCCCACAAGTTCCAAATGGAGAACGTTTGAGCCAATGTTTCTGCTTCCAGCAAAACACTTGTTCCCAAGCCTTGATTTCGATATTCTTTTCGTGCTATCACAATTCCAATTCCGGCTCGGTGGTGCTTCGAATGGTAATCGAATAACTCGATGGTGCCTATGGATTCTCCGTTCCATTCAATGATCCAACGCTGCTGACCGTGAACCTCCAAGGCCCTCGGTCCTTCCAAACAAAAGGATTGTAGTTCAAGCAACGTAGGCGGTGATTCCGATTCTTGTGCATCCCGAAGTTCCGGGTCGTTGTCCCAAATGAATAAGGTCATGGCATCTTCGGGAGCTAAAACCCGCAACCGAATTACCCCTTCCATATTCCATCGAACACCCGAATTGCGGGTCCAATCAACATTAAATCCGTTATTTTCCCGTTGATCCATTTCCATTGGACTTCTAAATTTCCTCCTGGAACCTGAATGTAGATCCGGTTGTTTTCTGCTTGTGATTTTGTTTTTGATGCGTACGCCAAAGCGGCGGCGGTTACTCCCGTTCCACACGAGTAGGTGGGAGCTTCTACTCCCCGTTCAAATGTTCCTACCCAAATGCTGTTTTCGGTTAACGGGGCAACAAAATTGACGTTGATTCCTTCCTTTTCGTATTGGGGTAAGTGCCTGATGGCAAATCCCTTTTCTTGAATCTCCTCCAACGGAAGCGGTTGGTTCACCCATTGCACGTAGTGAGGAGAACCGGTGTTTCCTTCGAAATCGCC
Source organism: Bacteroidota bacterium (assembly GCA_947459245.1). Lineage (GTDB taxonomy): Bacteria > Bacteroidota > Bacteroidia > UBA7662 > CANHCV01 > CANHCV01. Next base: position 34,707 of record CANHCV010000016.1, on the reverse strand, counting down.
GTTATCCAAAGCACGCATTTCTGCGGTGTTGCACATTTCCAAAACGATGGAATCTTCTTGAATCCAAGCGTTGTGTGTTCCATCAATGGCGATGAAATGGGTGGATTCCCCAGAAAAAATTCCGAGTTGTTGGGCGAAATGAACGATGCATCTTCCGCCGTTGCCGCACATGCTGCTTTCATTTCCGTCGGAATTGAAATACACCATCCGAAAATCAAACGGTGCATCGGCGTTTTCAACGAGCATGAGCCCGTCGGCGCCCACCCCAAAACGACGGTGGCAGATGCCTGCAACCTCTTGGGGGGTGGGCTTCCAACCCACGGCTCGGTTGTCGATGATGATGAAATCGTTTCCGGTGCCGTGGTATTTTGTAAAAGGTATTCCGGTCATCAATTGGGGGTGTGCAAACCACCGCAAACGTTAATCGTTTGGCCGTTGATGTACCCGCTCATGTCTGAACCCAAGAAAACGGCCAAATTGGCTACGTCTTCGGGTGTTCCCGGACGTTTCATTGGAATCATGTCGTTCCATCCTTTGATCACCTCTTCGCTCAATTCGCCGGTCATTTCTGTGGCGATGAACCCGGGTGCAATGGCATTGCAACGCACACCGCGCGATCCCATTTCTTTGGCCACCACTTGGGTAAAACCAATCACGCCGGCTTTGGAAGCAGAATAGTTGGCTTGTCCTGGATTTCCGTTTCTTCCAACAATGGATGTGATGTTGATGATGGATCCTTTTCGATTTTTCATCAACACCTTCACGGCATTTTTGGTGATGTTGAACACGGATTTTAAGTTGGTATCGATCACTTGATCCCACTGTTCTTCGGTCATGCGAAGCAAGAGGGTGTCGCGGGTAATTCCGGCATTGTTCACCACAATTTCCAATGTTCCAAAATCGGCAACAATGGAGTCGATCAAGGTTTCAGCTTCCGAATACTTGGCAGCATCGGATTTATATCCTTTGGCGCGAACACCAAACGCTTTCAATTCTTCTTCCAAGGCGCGAGCCTTTTCTTCCGAAGAAAGGTAGGTGAATGCAACATCAGCACCCATTTCAGCAAATTTTTTCGCAATACCGTTGCCGATTCCGCGACTGGCTCCGGTAATCAAAGCCACTTTTCCTTCAAGTAATTTCATACAACAAAATTAAGCATCAATTTTCATTCTTCCTTTTACGGATTTAATCGGATTTTGGTGGTCATTCCGCGCTCGTCTTTCATCCAAATGATGAGATCTTTCGGCAGAAATTGGAGCGATTTGGTTTCGTTGGGCAACAGGCGAAACGATCCGCTCCAACGTCCATCCAAAGTTCCCCAAGAAATGTTGATCGTTTGAGAAGATTGGGATGTAAGGTATGACCCCGCCACCGACCATCCGGAATTTTCCAGCAGTTGGTTGCCCAAAACCACCGAAAACGTTTGGCTGGAAGAATCGGTCTTACAACCGTTGGAAACGGTTAAACTCGCTCGAAACGGACCCGCCGAATTGTAACGGTGGATAGGGTTTCGGGAAGTATCGGTGGTTCCATCTCCAAAATTCCAAAGTTGCGTTCTATTGCCCGTGGATTGATTGGAGAATTGAACGTGCTGCCCCGTAATTTGGGAAGTGAATTGCGATTTCAGAGGTAAAAATGGAGTGATGTTCCACAAAGAAAGGGAATCAAAAACCACCGAATCCGACATGCTTTGCAGGCGTAAAGCCGGGGCATGACCCAAGTTGTACATGAATGGATTCCCCAAAACTCGAGTTTGGAAAATGGTTGAATATAGAACACAGGCCGATAAGTAGGAACCGGTTTGGTTGGGGTGGGAGTTATCGGAATCGTGCAAAACCACGGTCGAATCATCCTGAATGGATTTTCTCCAAACCCATCCCACGGGAGCGCAAAATGCTTGATGGGTTTGGGCAAGTTGCAAATAGGTTTCCCGAAGTCTCCAGCTCATGCCTTCGTAGGTGCAGATGGGCGGGTAAGAAGCACAATTGGATTGATCCCCAAAACGTCGGCCCCAGGTCATAAAAAAGACCACTTTTCCGCAGGGAGAGTACTTTTTGATAGAATCTACCAAACGTTGGGCATAAGGAAAAACCTCCACTGCCGTTTGAGAAGGCGGGAAGGCGGGTCGTTGACTTTGCTCTTGCAGCACCACGAAATCCCACCCGCCTTGTCGAATTTTGTTCAACGTTGTAGGGTCGGTGCTGTGGTTTTGAAAGGTGTAGCCACCCACCAAAGCAGAATCAACCACCATGGTTTTTCCTCCAATGGTGGCCAAGGATTGGATGAGGGAGGGCAGTCCGTTAACGTAAGTATAAGAATTGCCAATGAACAAGACCCGTGTTTGGGCTGAACTTGAGATTGCCGATAGGGCGAGCAAGAGAAAAAAGAGCCACTTCATAAGCTTGGAATGAAAGGTTGAAAATACACTTTTTTGCTGAATGAATTCAAAGGATTATTCGAGGTTGTTGCACTTTTCGGTGTTAATTTTTTCAAGGTGAAAGAAATGTGGGAACTACTTTTTGGCAAGTAAGGGGGTTTGTTAGCATCTTTGCGCATGCAAAAAGTATTGATCATCGACTCGGGTTCTCAATATACCCAGTTGATTGCCCGTCGGGTTCGAGAGCAGCAAGTTTACTGTGAAATTCATCCTTTTCATTCTGCCCCTGCCCCCGATGCCGACACCATTGGCGTTATTTTTTCGGGTTCTCCTGCATCGGTTCACGATGCCAATGCCCCTCAACTGACGGTTGATCAATACGCTCATTTGCCCATTTTGGGTGTTTGTTACGGTGCCCAATTCATGGCTCAGGCCAACGGAGGAACGGTGATTCGTTCTCAGATTCGGGAATACGGACGAGCGCACTTGCAAACCGTTGATTCTTCTTGCCCACTTTTCAAAAATATTGCAGCGGGGAGTCAGGTTTGGATGAGCCACGGCGATACCATTGGGACGTTGCCTGCGGGTACGAAAGTGGTGGCATCTACCGACCATGTTGAGAATGCCGCCTACGTTTTTGAAGGAAAACCGCATTACGCCATTCAGTTTCACCCCGAGGTAACCCATTCTTTGGATGGAAAACAATTGATCGAAAACTTTTTGGTTGAAATTTGTGGTGCCCATCGGGATTGGACTTCGGAAAACTACATCGATGCTACCCTTCAGCAGTTGAAAGATCAAGTAGGAGACGATACCGTGGTGATGGGGTTGTCGGGTGGAGTTGATTCTACCGTTGCAGCAACACTATTGTCTCGAGCAATTGGCAATCGTTTGGTTTGCATCTTTATTGACAATGGACTTTTGAGAAAAGACGAGTTTGAGGCCGTTTTAGAAAGCTACCAACACCAAGGTCTTCACATCATTGGAGTTGATGCTAAACAGCGTTTTTACGATGCTTTGGCCGGAATTTCAGATCCCGAACAGAAGCGTAAAACCATTGGTCGGGTGTTCATTGAGGTTTTCGACGAAGAGGCCTCTAAAATTTCGGGTGCGAAATGGTTGGGTCAAGGCACCATTTATCCCGATGTGATTGAATCCATGACCGTTCACGGTCCCTCGGCCACCATCAAGTCGCACCACAACGTGGGCGGCCTTCCCGAAGACATGAAGCTGAAAGTGGTAGAACCGCTTCGCAGTTTATTCAAAGACGAAGTTCGTTTGGTGGGTCGCGCTTTGGGTTTGCCCGATTCCTTATTGGGCCGCCATCCGTTTCCGGGGCCAGGTTTGGCCATTCGAATTTTGGGCGACATCACGGCCGATAAGGTTCGCATCCTTCAAGAAGCAGATTCCATTTTCATTCAGAATTTGAAGGAAAGCGGCTGGTACGAAAAGGTTTGGCAAGCGGGAGCGATCTTTTTGCCGGTTCAAAGCGTTGGAGTGATGGGCGATGAGCGCACCTACGAACACGTGATTTGTTTGCGTGCCGTTCAATCGGTGGATGGAATGACGGCAGATTGGAGCCATTTGCCTTATGAATTGTTGGGTAAAATCTCCAATCAAATCATCAATCAAGTAAAAGGAATCAACCGGGTGGTGTACGATATTTCGTCGAAACCGCCGGCAACGATTGAATGGGAATAAAAAAAGTCTGAGGGCCTCCAACCCGGTGTCTGAGGGCCTCGAAGACACCGCATAATATCCCTTTGCCCGAGTGTCCGCTGGTCTCGATAAATCCCGACGCATGTTGGGACACTCGAGCAACGTAAATCGTTCCTCGAGTGATTCGAATGCAATGAGAATTCTATCGAGAGGAACATCAGCGCCCTCTCGATACTTTCCCTTCCTTCGTCGGGAAAACTCGAGGAGCGCCTTCTTTTACCCGTTCCTCGAGTGATTCGAATGCAATGAGAATTATATCGAGGGCAACACTCAACCACCGAACAATTGGGCTATTCTCTTAGCCTGTCAAATGCATTTATTTTTTCTTGCCCAATACCTCTTGAAGGCGTGCATTTTCTGCCTCTAAAAGTGCGATGTATTTTTCGGTATGCTGCGAAACCTGGTGGTGAAAATGGGGTTCGTCGGCTCCGGTGCCTTGCACCACGTTGTTATTCGAAATATTGAACACCTTCGAAACATCAAAATTGAGGATTTTAGGCACCTCAACCTCCAAAATATCCGAAATTTTGTACAGCTTAGAGAGCGAAAGTTCGGTTTCTCCCCGCTCAATCTTAGAATACCCCGACAGGCTGAGTTCCAATTCCGAAGCCATGACTTCCCGGGTAATGCCCTTCAATTCCCGAAGGCGCTTGATGGTGGCTGCAACTTCTTTCATACCGCTAAAGTAGTAAATAAATCATTTAGGTGGTAAAGTAATTTTTTGGGTTGTAAACCAAAGGTGGAAACACCATTATTTTTGTTGAAAAAAAATTTAAATGAAACAGTTTTTGTCCCTCCTCACCCTCGCCCTCCTATTGTGCCTTGGCACCTTCGCCAGCGCACAAATTCCATCTTATGTTCCCTCCAACGGACTCGTGGGTTGGTGGCCGTTCAACGGCAACGCCAACGACGAAAGCGGAAACGGCAACCACGGCACGGTGAATGGCGCTACCTTGGCTGCGGACCGGTTTGGAAATGCGGGTAAGGCGTATGGTTTTATTTCGAATAATACCATAAATATACCCCATCGATCCAGTTTAAATGTTAATTCAAATTATTCTATTTCATTTTGGTACAATTTAACTTCAACTGTTTATCCTGCAAACGATATTTTAATTAAAGGCCCTAATGATTACACTCCAGGTGTGTTTTATTTTAGGCATCATGATTTAAACAGAAACAATGGAAATTTATCTTTCTCTGGAGGTATTTCACACCCTTATGACAATTTGATTACAACCAATAAACCATTGAATTCATGGCGAAATGTAACTATTGTAATTAATGCTAATCAAGCTACATTATTCATTAATAATGTGATTGAAGCCACAATTAATTTTACATCCGCCTCTTCTATTTTTTCTACAAATACTAACCCATTAAAATTTGGTGGTGGGTATTATTCGTTCAATGGCAGAATCGATGACATCGCCATCTACAACCGTGCTCTTTCTCCCGCCGAAGTGCAGCAACTTTATCTCGGCAACTGCACGCAGCCCACGTTCACGGCCCAACCGCAAAACAAGTCGGTGGGCCAAGGCCAAACCACCACCTTTGCGGTTCAGGTAGATACCACCTCCACATTCCAGTGGCAGATGAATTTGGGATTGGGCGCCGGTTGGGTGAACATTCCCCAGTCCTCCCTGTTCTCTGGCGATACGACCGCTACGCTTTCGGTTCAAGGTCGTTCTACCATCGATGGCGCGCAGTTCCGCTGCATCGCCACCGCCTGCCAAAGCGATACGTCGAATGCGGCCACGCTAACGGTTACGTCCAACTCCTCCACCTTGGAAAGCGTGGCAGGCGTGCCCGGCAAAATCAACTACCAAGGCGCTGCGGTGGATTCCATTGGAAAACCCATGAAGAACCAAACGATTGCCCTCCAACTTTCAGTGCTCGATAGTTCTTCTACTGGTGCGGCCGCTTACGTGGAAACCCATTCCACCCCCACCAACGGCAGCGGAATTTTCTCCTTGCAAATTGGGGGTGGAACCGCCGTTACCGGCACGTTCGACAGCATTCCGTGGGCGAACGGCCGCAACAAATACCTCAAAACAGAGGTACAGCAAAACGGCACTTGGATGAATTTAGGAACTTCCCAACTTGTGAGTGTGCCCTACGCCTTGCACGCCGGAAGCGCGGAAGTTTCTAGGAAATCCTACGAACTCATGGACAGCGCCGGCAACGCCTACCAAATTAAAACCGTGAACGGACAGCCCACCTTGGTGTCCGCCCCCGGAAACGTTTCCTCCCCCGGCACTTTCGCTTGCGGACAAACGGTCACCTATGCCGGCGAGAGCTACCCAACCGTTCAAATCGGTACCCAGTGTTGGTTCCAGAAAAACGTGAATGCCGGAGCCATGGTGCAGGGCGCCAACGACCAAGCCAACAACGGCATTTTGGAGAAGTATTGCTACAACGACGACACCGCCAATTGCACCATTTACGGTGGCTTGTACCAATGGGCCGAAGCGGTGCAGTACCAAAACGGAGCGAGCAATACCACCTCACCCAGTCCAGCCCTTACGGGAAATGTAAAAGGAATTTGTCCGACGGGGTGGCATTTGCCGAGTGATGGGGAGTTTTGTACGTTGACGACATTTTTGGATGCTTCGGTTAATTGTTTGGCTAATAATCAGTTTAGTGGAACGGATGTTGGCGGAAAAATGAAGTCAACAAGTGGTTTGTGGAATTCACCAAACGCAGGAGCTACCAACAGCAGCGGTTTTTCTGCGTTACCGGGGGGGTATCGAGAAATTCTAGGCTCTTTCAACACAATCGGTTCTACTTTTCAAAAATGGACTTCATCAGAGTCCAGTTCACAAAACGGAATCTATCATATTTACTGGAATAACAACTCATTGGGTCAAAGATCAACGAATTTAAAACACTACGGCTTCTCCATCCGCTGCCTAAAAGATTAATCAGCGCCCTCTCGATACTTTCCCTTCCTTCGTCGGGAAAACTCGAGGAGCGCCTTCTTTTACCCGTTCCTCGAGTGATTCGAATGCAATGAGAATTGTATCGAGAGGAACAAACAAAAAAATCCCCCCCGAAAGTCTTCGGGAGGGATTTTTTTATGCTACTACCTCGGATCGGTTTTCCCAATGCGGGTAATTCCCCGCTTGAGCGTCCTCCGGATGTTGAATGTGCCACTCGAACTCGTCGCGGAAATGACGAAGGACTGCCGCAACCGGCCATGCCGCCGCGTCGCCCAACGGGCAAATGGTGTTGCCCAAAAAAACGAAACCCGATTGTTTGCCTTTCGACAGGGACAACCGGGACTACAGAACAAACATACAAATTATTTTCTGATGTTGCTATATTCACAAAAAAAAGAATGCTGTTTCACGATTTTCAATGGGCTCTTTCCAAGCCAAGAATAGGCCGTTTCTTAATTGCATCAAATAACAACGAGGAAAAAGCCTTAAGGCTATATCAATTAAATATTCAATGCTCTCAAACTATTTTTGGCCTATTAAGCATTTTTGAAGTGGCTCTCAGGAATCAAATTGACTACCACTATAAAGAATATTTCAATGATCGCGAATGGTTGGTTAACCAATGCAAAGAAACGGGAATTTTTAATCACCCTTCCTTTTCACGATATCAATTCGAAAGCAGAACCAAAATCCAGGCTACTTTCAAGAAATTAGGTGAAAAATACAATCATGATCGACTTGTAGCTGAATTAAGCTTCGGCTTTTGGTCCTACATGTTTGCTCCCATTCAATTTAAAGTAGGTGGTCAACATCTTCATAAAATTTATGTTAACCGTCCGAAAGGGACCACCCCAAAAGAACTTTTCAATTCACTTGATGAAATTAGGAGCTTAAGAAATAGAATAGCTCATCACGAACCTTTGTGTTTCGACAAATTTCATAAAATTTCAAGCAGTTCAATTCAATTAACCTACCAAAAGATAATTAACCACACCAAATGGTTAGGATTTAATCCTGATAAATTCTACATGGGACTTGACCAAACCCCCATGATGATTGAACTGATTAACAATGAAATTTAAATAAGGTACGTCTCGAACGATTCCTACCTACTTCCGGTGCCCGAGTGTCCGCTGGTCTCGATAAATCCAGACGCATGTTGGGACACTCGAGCAACGGAAATCGTTCCTCGAGTGATTCGAATGCAATGAGAATTGTATCGAGAAGAACATCAGCGCCCTCTCGATACTTTCCCTTCCTTCGTCGGGAAAACTCGAGGAGCGCCTTCTTTTACCCGTTCCTCGAGTGATTCGAATGCTATGAGAATTGTATCGAGAGGAACAAACAAAAAAATCCCCCCCGAAAGTCTTCGGGAGGGATTTTTTTATGCTACTACCTCTGATCGGTTTTCCCAATGCGGGTAATTCCCCGCCTGAGCCGCTTCCGGATGTTGAATGTGCCACTCGAACTCGTCGCGGAAATGGCGAATGGCTGCCGCAACCGGCCAAGCCGCCGCGTCGCCCAACGGGCAAATGGTGTTGCCTTCGATCTTCTTCGCAACGTCCACCAACAAGTCAATGTCGCTCATCTTGCCGTGACCGCTTTCAATGCGGTGCAATACTTTCTCCATCCATCCCGTTCCTTCCCGGCACGGACTGCACTGTCCGCAGCTTTCGTGGTGGTAGAAACGTGCTAAGGTATAGGTGTTGTGCACAATGCACTGGTCTTCGTCGTAAATGATGAACCCGCCCGAACCCAACATGGTGCCGGAAACAAAACCTCCGTCGGCCAACGATTCATAGGTCATCAAACGGGGCTCACCGGCCGCCGTTTTGGTAATCAAGTTGTGGGGCAAAATGGGCACCGAGGAACCTCCAGCAATCATCGCTTTCAGTTTCTTTCCATCGGCAATGCCGCCGCAATACTCATCGGAATAGATGAACTCCTCCACCGAAATCCCCATCTCAATTTCGTAAACGCCCGGTTTGCGGATGTTTCCGCAAGCGGAAATCAATTTGGTACCGGTGGAACGACCCACGCCAATTCCAGCGTAAGCGTCGCCACCCATGTTGATGATGTGAGGAACGGTGGCAATGGTTTCCACGTTGTTCACCACGGTTGGACATCCCCACAATCCTTTGATCGCTGGGAATGGTGGTTTCATGCGAGGATTTCCTCGTTTACCTTCCAACGATTCAATCAAGGCGGTTTCTTCTCCGCAGATGTACGCCCCGGCTCCCGGATTCACGTACAAATCCAAATCGTAGCCAGATCCTTGGATGTTTTTGCCCAACCAACCGTTTTTATATGCTTCGGCAATGGCTTCTTCCAAAATGGCAACGATCCACATGTATTCTCCACGAATGTAGATGTAACTGGTATTTGCTCCTAAGGCAAAGGAGGAAACAATCATGCCTTCCACCAAGGAGTGGGGCATGTATTCCATTAAATAACGGTCTTTGAAGGTGCCCGGCTCCGACTCGTCGGCATTGCACAGCAAATAGCGGGGCACGCCTTCGGGCTTCGCCAAGAAACTCCATTTCATGCCGGTTGGGAAACCAGCTCCACCACGGCCGCGCAACCCCGATTTTTTCACTTCCTCAACGATGTCGTCGGAAGTCATTTTTAGGGCTTTTTCCACCGCGGTGTATCCACCATGCTTGCGGTAGGCATCGTAATAACGAATTCCTTCTACGTGGTCATTCGCCAATAAAATCTTTTTTCCGGCCATGGTTTAATTATTTGAAGCGGATTCGTTGCGCCAATTTTCAATCAATTGATCAATTTTTTCTTCGTTCAAATGTTCGAAGAAAACATCGCCAACCTGCATCATGGGAGCGTAGCCGCAGGCGCCCAAACATTCCACCGTTTTCAAAGTGAAAAGTCCGTCGGCACTGGTTCCACCCACTTCAATGTTGAGCTTATTTTTGATGTAGTTGATGGTTTTTTCTGCTCCACGGGTGCAGCAAGGACCGGTTTGGCAAAATTCAAACACGTATTTCCCTACCGGTTTCAAGTGGTACATGGAGTAAAACGTGGCCACTTCGTACACTTCAATGGGTTTGATGTTCAACAAAGAAGCAACGTAATCCATCACTTCCACGCTCAACCAACCGAAGTCTTTTTGGGCCATGTGCAAAATGCGCAAAATCGCACTTTTGTGTTTTCCTTCAGGATATTGTTTCATCAATCGATCTACTTCTTGAAGTCGATCTGCGGTGAAGGTGCAGCCTACGTGGGCTGGGTTGTTTTTGATGCTGGATTCCATTATGCGTCTAATTCTCCGGCGATTACATTCATTGAACTCATGGTTAAGATGGCATCGGAAATCAATGCCCCTTTGGCCATTTCTGGATAGGCTTGGTAATAGATGAAGCAAGGGCGACGGAAGTGCAAACGGTAAGGAGTGCGTCCGCCATCGCTCACGAGGTAAAAGCCCAATTCCCCGTTTCCGCCTTCCACGCTGTGGTAAACTTCTCCGGCTGGAATGGGGGTTTCTCCCATCACAATTTTGAAGTGATAAATCAATGCTTCCATGGAACGGTACACTTCTTCTTTTTGAGGAAGATAGAAACCGGGAACATCCACGTAGTGCTTGCCTTCAGGCATACCGTCTAAAGCTTGATGAATGATGCGAAGCGATTGGCGGATTTCTTCTTGGCGAACCATGAAACGATCGTAGGTATCTCCGTCTTTTCCGATGGGTACATCGAATTGGAAATCTTGGTAAGAAGAGTAAGGGTTCATCACGCGAACGTCGTAATCTACCCCGGCGGCGCGCAAGTTTGGACCAGAAAATCCGTAAGAGAGGGCGCGGTCCGGAGCAATTGGTCCGGCGCCAATCACGCGATCCATGAAAATTCTGTTGCGTTCCAACAAGTTGTTGAATTCCTCGAAACGGGCGGGGAACTCCTTCAGGAAGGACTTCAGTTTCGAGTAAAAAATGGAGTTAAAATCGCGTTCGAACCCGCCAACTCTTCCGATGTTGGTGGTTAAACGAGCACCGCAAACTTCTTCAAACAATTCGTAAATGCGTTCCCGCTCTTGGAACATGTAGGTAAATCCGGTTAAAGCCCCGGTATCTACCCCAATGACCGCGTTGCAAACCAAGTGATCGGCAATGCGCGCCAACTCCATGATGATCACACGCATGTAATCGATCTTTTTGTTGGTGGTAATGCCGGCCAGTTTTTCAACGGTCATTTCCCAACCCATGTTGTTGATGGGGGAAGAACAGTAGTTCAAACGATCGGTAATCGTTGTAATTTGATTGTAATTTCGGCGTTCCGCCAATTTTTCAAAAGCTCGGTGGATGTAACCAACGGTGGGTTCTGCACTTAAAATGCGTTCTCCATCTACTTTCAAGATGTTTTGAAAGATGCCGTGGGTGGCGGGGTGGGTGGGCCCTAAGTTAAGGGTTGCGATCTCCCCGTCGATGGTTTCCAAACTCATGTGGTTTGGATTGTAGGCTTGTAAATTGCTCATGAAGTGTGGGGATTAACGGCCAAAGAAACGATCGGCCTTGTCTTCGCGGGTAGAATCCTCTAAAGGATACTCTTTGCGAAGCGGGTGATACGTCATTTCATCCATGTTCAAAATTCTTCGCAAATCGGGGTGTCCATCGAACAGAATTCCGTAGAAATCGAACGTTTCCCTTTCTTGCCAGTTCGCTGATGCGAACAAGCCGGTAAGGGAAGGCACGTGGGGATGTTCCACAGGTACAAACACCTTGATGCGAATGCGGTAGTTATTTTCCAAGGAGTGGATGTGGTAAACCACGCCCAACTCGGCACCTTTGTTAAAAGGGTAGTGAATCCCACACAGGGTGGTGAGAAATCCCATGGCCAGGGTTTCATCGTCCCTCAAAAAAGTAACCAGATCAACCAATTGATCTGGAGAAACGGTGAGGTTCAATAGGCCGTGGGCATCGATTTCATGGGAGATGGATTCGCCAAATTTGGCGGTGATCAGCTCCAGAGCTTGTTCATTTCCCATGTTATTTGATGTTGTAAGATTCTAACAATTCCTGGTACTCTTGGGAGTAACGGCGGCGCAACGGTTCGTTTTTAATCAAATCCTGAATGCGCATCACCCCGTCGATGATTTGCTCGGGGCGGGGCGGACAACCGGGAACGTAAACGTCAACCGGAACCACGTTATCGATCCCTTGAAGCACCGAGTAGGTATCGAAAATACCTCCTGAGGAAGCGCAAGCGCCAACAGCAAGTACCCATTTGGGCTCCGCCATTTGGTCGTACACTTGGCGCACTACGGGAGCCATTTTTTTAGCGATGGTTCCCATCACCATCAACAAATCGGCTTGGCGAGGGGAGAAACTCAAACGTTCCGAACCGAAACGAGCCAAGTCGTAGTTGGAACCCATGGTCGCCATGAATTCAATTCCGCAACAAGACGTTGCGAAAGGGAGAGGCCAAATGGAATTGGCGCGGGCCAAGCCAATGACTTTATCGAGACTGGTAGCAAAGAATCCTGCTCCGGTGATGCCTTCTGGCGCTTCTGCAATTTTGGTCATGTCGATTTATTTTTCCCATTCGAGGGCACCTTTTTTCCAAATGTAAATGAACCCTACAAGGAAAAAAGCTACAAACATTACTACGGCTAAAAATCCTTGAACGCCCATTTCTTTCATGTTTACGGCGTAAGGATAAAAGAAAATAACCTCCACGTCGATCAATACGAACAAAATGGCGGTCAGAAAGTATTTTACTGAAACCGGGAATCGGGCATTTCCTTCCGATTCAATTCCGCATTCGAAGTTTTCGACCTTCTTTTTGGAATATCGGCGCGGACCCAACACGTGGGTGAGCACCAACACCAATCCTACGAATCCAATCGCGATGGCAGCTTGAATGAGGATGGGAAAATAACTAGCGTTTTGTTCCATAGTTAATCATGATGCATTTCTGCAAATTTAAAGACAAATTTTGGGGCTTTTTGTTTAGCCGGGCATTTTCTTTAGGGTATCTTTCATCATTTTGATCTGTTCTGAAAGCATTCCTGTTTTATCTTCTTTCTTGGCTTCGTTCAACAATTGGTTGGCTTCAATTTTTCGGCGACGTCCGATGGCAATTCCTGCTAGGTTTACCCTGGCCGAAGCGCGGTCGGAACTGTTCTTCAAACCGATGCTCAACGCCATTTTCAAATGTTTTTCGCAAGTCGAAATGGCTTCTTTGGAACCCATTCCGGTGATGCGATTCCCCGCCAACATCCCCATCAACAAATGGTAATAGGCCTGCTGTCCTTTCAACATCCCTTCGGGTTTCTTGATTTTCAAAAGTGCTTTTTCGGCTTTTTCCATGTTTTGTTGGCGTAATTGCACCATGGCAATGATCACCTGTTCGTTTCTGAAAATGGTGAGAACCACCAAAGCGGCCAACAAAAACACCCAAATACTCCAGCCCCAGGAGCCGCTAAAAATCAAATATCCGGCAAATGCCACCAACAAGGCGGTAACAAAAATCCTAAATTCTTTGCTGTAAAACATGCCACAAAGATAATACAACCCTTGGCTACCTTCAAGGAAATGACGTAGTTTTGCATCATGTTTTTGAACTTAATCATCGGGTTTTTGCTGCCGGCGTACATGCTCTCTGCTTACGACAAGTTGGCGGCCGTAAAAGGTTGGCGCCGAATACCCGAATGGTTTCTTTTGGGATGTGCTCTTTTGGGCGGATGGCCAGGAATTTTTCTCGGTATGTTGCCGCCCATCCGCCACAAATCCTCCAAAAAATCGTTCTTGAATTTGTTCATCGCTTTCACCTTGTTAAACATCGCCCTCAACATCGGGTTTCTTTATCTTTTTGCATCATGAAAAACATCGCTTTCAAAATTGTTTTCGCCTTTCTTTTCGTTTCCAGCAGCCTCATCGTTTGGGCGAAACCCAAGCCCGATCGCCCCAAAAACATCATCTTTCTCATTGGCGACGGAATGGGGCTCTCCCAAATTTTTGCCGGATTAACCATGAACGGCGGTTGGCTTTTCATTGAACAATTCGATAAAATTGGATTCAGCAAAACCCAAAGCTCAGATAATTACGTGACCGATTCGGCCGCCGGAGCTACCGCATTCTCCATCGGTGAAAAAACCTTCAACGGTGCCATCGGCGTTGATTCCCTTGGAAATCCCAAAGAAACCATCCTAGAAATGGCCGAGAAAAAAGGACTTTCTACCGGTTTGGTAACCACTTGCGACATCACCCACGCCACTCCGGCTTCCTTTGCCGCTCACGTGGGCAGCCGCAAACAGGCCGATTCCATTGCCATTCAAATGGCCAACAGCGGCGTTGATGTGATGATTGGCGGCGGTTTAGACCGATTCAAAAACAGGAAAGATGGCTTGAATTTGGTTCAGGTTCTAGAGCAAAAAGGAGTAAAAGTGATGGATTCTACCCAAAATTTCCGTTCGGTAAAGTCGGGAAAATTGGCGTGGTTCGGAGGAAAAGAACACCTACCTTCCATTTTGAACGGCCGCGATACGTCCTACCTGAAAGATGCTTCTTTGAAAGCCATTGAACTCCTTTCTCAAAATCCGAAAGGCTTCTTTTTGATGATCGAAGGCAGTCAAATCGACTGGGGCGGACACAACAACGACGCGCCTTACGTGGGTACAGAAATGATCGATTTCGACCGCACCATCGGCGCAATTTTAGCGTGGGCGAAAAAAGATGGAGAAACGTTGGTGGTGATTACCGCCGACCACGAAACGGGTGGAATGGCGCTCAATGGAGGGAGTTTCGACCAAAAAACCATCGATGCGAAATTCACCACCGGCGGACATACGGCCGTGATGGTTCCGGTTTTTGCTTACGGTCCAGGATCTAAAAAGTTCACCGGAATTTACGAGAATACAGATATTTTCAAAAGCTTCAAAAAGCTGTTGTTCAAAAAGAAATAATTACTTTTCGCGGAGGTAAATGGAAATGGGAACTCCCGTAAAATTGAATTTCTGGCGGAGTTTGTTTTCCAAGAATCGGCGGTAAGGTTCCTTCACTTCCTTGGGGTGGTTGCAGAAAAACGCAAACGCAGGAGTGGGAGAAGGAAGTTGGGTGATGTACTTGATTTTGATGTAATGCCCACGGTGGGATGGAGGCGGAAACGCTTCAATTTCAGGAAGTAAAACGTCGTTCAATTCCGATGTTTTGATCTTTTTCTTGCGGTTATCGTGCACCTCGATGGCAGCTTCTACCGCTTTGAAAATCCGTTGTTTTTCCGTGGCCGAAATGAATAAAATAGGCACGTCGTTGTGAGGCAACAAACGCTTTTTCAATTCCGCTTCGTAATCGCGGGCTGTGTTGGTTTCTTTTTCTACCAAATCCCATTTGTTCACCAAAATCACCGCGCCTTTTCGGTTGCGGGTAGCCAGGTGAAGGATGTTTAAATCCTGGGCTTGCAGCCCTTCCGTGGCATCGATCAGCAGCATTACCACATCGCATTCTTCGATGGCGCGGATGGTGCGCATCACCGAATAAAATTCGATGTCTTCGTTTACCTTGGCTTTTTTCCGTAACCCGGCCGTATCAACCAAGTAGAAATTCTTACCAAAGTATTTGTATTCGGTGTTGATGGTGTCGCGGGTGGTGCCGGCAATGGGCGTAACGATGGTACGTTCTTGTCCGGTAAGGGCGTTCAACAAGGTTGATTTTCCAACGTTCGGACGTCCAACCAAGGCGAAACGAGGCAAATCGGAAGGCGATTCTTCCACATCGGGTGGAAGGAGTTCCACCACTCGGTCAAGCAGTTCACCGGTTCCCGAGCCAGATGCCGAACAAACAGGGAATAATTCCCCAAATCCGAAGCCGTAGAATTCGTGAATGTCGTTCAACATTTCGTTGGTATCCACTTTGTTGGCAACCACTAAAATGGGCTTTTTGGTTCTACGAAGCACATCGGCGAAGGCCTCATCGTGGTCGGTGATGCCGGTGGTGGTATCGACCATGAAAAGGAGCACGTCGGCTTCTTCAATGGCGGCAATCACTTGGGAGCGGATGGCGGCTTCGAAAATATCATCGGAACCGTGCACGTATCCGCCGGTATCAATCACGTTAAATTCGCGTCCGTTCCAGGTCGATTTGGAGTAATGACGATCGCGGGTTACCCCGGCTTGGTCATCTACAATAGCTTTTCGGCCCAAAACAAGGCGATTAAATAAGGTTGATTTTCCGACATTCGGACGTCCAACGATGGCCACAATTCCACTCATGCTGCAAAGGTACGAATTTTTAGGGAGGGATTACAGGGAGGAGGTTAAACAAAAAACCCCAGGGCCGAAGCCCCGGGGTAAAACCTATTAAAACAACAAAACAAATTATTTCACTTCTTCAAAGTCAACGTCGGTTACTTCGTCTCCTCCGTTTCCGCCGGGGTTGTTGTTGGGAGCGCCTTCGCCCGCAGCACCCTCTTGCGTTGCTTTGTACATTTCGCCGGATGCCGCTTCCCATGCTTGGTTCAATGCCGCCATCGCAGCATCAATTTCTGGCATGTTGCGATCGGCATGCGCTTTCTTCAAACGCTCGCACGATTCCTCGATGGGCTTTTTCAACTCGTCTGAAATCTTTTCGCCGTATTCTTTCAACTGCTTTTCCGTTTGGAAAACCAAGGAATCGGCTTGGTTGATTTTTTCGGCTTCTTCCTTCAATTTGGCATCGGAATCGGCATTGGCTGCAGCTTCCTGCTTCATGCGATCAATTTCTTCCTTGCTCAAACCTGAACTCGCTTCAATGCGAATCTTTTGTTCTTTGTTGGTTGCGTTATCTTTTGCAGAAACGTTCAAAATTCCGTTCGCATCGATATCGAAGGTTACTTCAATTTGAGGCACCCCGCGCTGAGCCGGTGGAATATCGCTCAAGTGGAAACGACCAATGGTTTTGTTATCGGATGCCATGGCGCGTTCGCCCTGCAACACGTGGATTTCTACGCTGGGCTGATTGTCGGCCGCGGTTGAGAAAACCTGGGATTTTTTAGTAGGAATGGTGGTGTTCGATTCGATGATCTTGGTGAAAACGTTCCCCATGGTTTCAATCCCTAAGGAAAGAGGAGTTACGTCCAACAACAATACACCTTGAACATCTCCGGTTAACACCCCGCCTTGGATGGCAGCACCAATGGCCACTACTTCGTCGGGATTAACGCCTTTGGAAGGATCTTTTCCGAAGAAGCTTTTTACCACTTCTTGAATTTTTGGGATACGGGTTGAACCGCCCACCAAAATCACTTCGTCAATTTCGTTGATGTTGAAACCGGAATCGCGAAGGGCGGCTTTGCAAGGCTCCAAGGTGCGTTGCACCAAAGTGTCGGCCAATTGCTCAAACTTCGAACGAGATAATTTCTTCACCAAGTGTTTGGGTACTCCATCAACGGCAGTGATATAAGGAAGATTGATTTCGGTTTCCGAAGAAGACGACAATTCGATTTTCGCTTTTTCGGCAGCTTCTTTCAAGCGTTGCAACGCCATGGGATCTTTCTTCAAATCGATGTTTTCTTCGGATTTGAATTCGCTGGCCAACCATTCGATGATCACTTCATCGAAATCGTCCCCGCCCAAGTGGGTATCTCCGTTGGTTGATTTCACTTCGAAAACGCCATCGCCCAATTCGAGGATGGAGATATCAAACGTACCACCGCCCAAATCGAAAACGGCAATTTTCATGTCGCGGCTGGTTTTGTCCAAACCGTAAGCCAAAGCGGCAGCGGTAGGTTCGTTCACGATGCGTTCCACTTTCAAACCGGCAATTTCTCCGGCCTCTTTGGTGGCTTGGCGCTGTGCATCGTTGAAGTAGGCCGGAACGGTAATCACCGCACGGTTCACTTCGTGGCCCAAGTAATCTTCGGCGGTTTTCTTCATTTTCTGAAGCACCATGGCCGAAATTTCTTGAGGGGTGTACATTTTGTCGTTGATTTTTACGCGGGGAGTGTTGTTTTCACCGCTCACCACTTCGTAAGAAGTGTTGCCCAATTCTCCCTTGATTTCGCTGTAGTTGCGGCCCATGAATCGCTTGATGGAAGCGATGGTTTTGCGGGGATTGGTAATGGCTTGACGTTTGGCAGGATCTCCTACTTTAATTTCACCATTGTCGAGGAAAGCCACGACAGAAGGGGTAGTGCGGCGACCTTCCGCATTTTGAATTACAACGTACTCATTTCCTTCCATAACAGAAACACAGCTATTGGTGGTTCCAAGGTCGATTCCGATAATTTTGTTACTCATATTTTTTGTTTATTTTTTCTTTTGGATAGCCTTTCGGCGTTTTCCCTTCGTTTCACACTTTGTGCCAACTCGAATTTTTGAATCGATTCCGCCACAACTTCGGGATTGGCTGACAGTTTGTCGGCTTTTCGTTCATTATTCAGTACACCTTGTCGGGTTTGTGGCAAACTTTTGCATAAAAAACCCAATTTTGAAATGAAAATTTGCGTGGGATAATATCCATTTTAATGGCCAATACATTTAAAGAAGAACCTTCGACGAAGGAAAAGAAGAAAAAGGGGAAGAGCGAAACCTCGGTAGATCCCGAGTTGAAGGCGTATTTCACCGGGAATCGTCCCCGAATTTTATTGGGATTATTCCTTTTGTTGTTTTCGGTTTTGTCGTTGGTGGGTTTCATTTCGTATTCCTTTACTTGGAAGGAAGATTTCGCCGCCATCGTGGGTCAAGGGTCGTGGACCTACCTATTCACCGGCGGCGAGTCGGATGTTTTGGCCGGCAATTGGTTGGGCCGATTTGGAGCGTGGATTTCTCATTTATTGGTTCGAGAAGGATTTGGACTTGCAGCGATTGGTTTTAGCTATTTGGCATTTGTGATTGGCGTTCGGGTGTTGTTTGTTGATACCAAGTTCAAGCTTTTCCGATTGGTGGAGCCGGCCATTACGTTCATGATCTTCATTTCTGGAACGCTGGGCTATTTATTCGGTATTCTTCAACCCGGAGAAGTGAGTTTTCTGGGTGGAGCATTCGGGTTTTATGTGAGCGGTTGGATTGCCGAGTTCATCGGTTCGGTAGGAGCCGGTCTATTTTGGTTGGTGGCTTGGTTGGCCATGTTAAGCATTCGTTTCAATTGGGTATTCACCACTCCTCAGTGGTTCAATTCCAGTGAAGAAGCCGAATTCCAAGAAGAAACCCCGGTTGCAAAACCCGCCCCTAAAGTGAAATCGCAAGTCGTTCCCGAACCCGAACCGCAAGAACCCGTTTTGGTGGAAGATGGAAATGAATTTATGGAAGAGCCGCAAGAAGCAACCACTGCTTTTGAGTTTGAACCTGCGGCACCCAAAGTTGAAAAAGAGCCGGTTTCCAATACCGAATTCGAAGTGGTAATGCCCGAACCGGAAGCAACGCCACCACCACCGCCCGTTGCTCCCATGACCGAACCCGCTGTGGTGGCTCCCAAGTTGGAAGATCCCGACGATTTGTCGGCCCAGCTGTTGGCGAAATACGGTCCTTACGATCCGTATGCCGATTTGCCCACGTATCAATTGCCCATTCTCGATTTGTTGATGGAGCACGGCGACGGTCGCGTTCGCATCGATCAAGAGGAATTGCAAAAGAACAAAGATCAAATTGTAGAAACGCTTTCCCATTACAAAATTGATATTGACAAGATCAGAGCTACGGTGGGTCCAACGGTTACGCTGTACGAAATTGTTCCGGCTCCCGGGGTGAAAATCAGCAAAATCAAATCCCTCGAGGCAGATATTGCCATGTCGTTGGCAGCGTTGGGCATACGTATCATTGCCCCCATGCCCGGAAAAGGTACTATAGGTATTGAGGTGCCGAACAAGAATCCGGAAATCGTATCCATGCGCTCCTTGCTGGCTTCGGAAAAATTCCAAGAGAGTACGGCAGCCTTGCCCATTGCACTTGGGAAAACCATCACCAACGATAACTTCATTGTTGACTTGGCAAAAATGCCTCACTTGTTGGTGGCGGGATCAACCGGTCAAGGAAAATCGGTGGGGATCAATGCCATTTTAATGTCGCTCCTCTACAAAAAACATCCGGCCGACCTCAAATTTGTTTTGGTGGATCCAAAACGGGTAGAGTTGCCGTTGTACCAGGCCATCGAGCGCCACTTTTTAGCGAAGCTTCCCAATGAGGATGAAGCCATCATTACCGATGTTACCCGAGTTGTAAACACCTTGAATGCCTTGTGCGTGGAGATGGATTTGCGTTACGGATTGTTGCAAAAAGCCATGGTTCGAGAAATCAAGGCGTACAACCAAAAGTTCAAGGAACGGAAGTTGAATCCCGATAACGGTCACCGTTATTTACCGTACATCGTGGTAGTTGTGGATGAATTTGCCGATTTGATTGTAACGGCGGGCCGGGAAGTAGAAACGCCCATTGCGAGGATCGCCCAATTGGCCCGTGCGGTGGGTATTCACTTGATCATCGCCACCCAACGTCCGTCGGTAAACGTCATTACCGGAACCATTAAAGCCAACTTCCCGGGTCGTATCGCTTTCCGTGTTTCGTCCAAGGTCGATTCCAGGACCATTTTGGATGAGGGCGGTGCCGATCAATTGGTTGGCCGAGGCGATATGTTGGTTTCGAACGGGGCCGATTTGGTTCGTTTGCAATGTGCCTTTGTGGATACGCCAGAAGTGGAAAACGTTTGTAACTTTATCGGCTCGCAAAAAGGGTACACCTCGGCCTTTTTGTTGCCCGAGCCGGAAGATCCAGATGGAGAGATTGGAATCAGCGATTTCGATCCTGCGGAGCGGGATAAGATGTTCGACGATGCTGCGCGCATTATCGTTCAATTCCAGCAAGGTAGCGCCTCTCTTCTGCAAAGAAAACTTAAATTGGGGTACAACCGCGCGGGTAGAATCATCGATCAGTTGGAAGCTGCTGGAATTGTTGGTTCTTTTGAGGGTGCGAAAGCGCGGCAGGTGATGTTTTCCGACCTGAATCAACTGGAAGAGCATTTGAAACGTTTAAAAGAAAATGAGTAAACTTATGAAGAAGTTTTTGTTCGCCTTCGCGCTGTTGGCCTTCGTTTTCGGCGCTTCTGCCCAAGGTGGGGATCCGGCCAAAGCCAAGGAAATTTTAAAAAGATCCTCTACCAAATTCCGCACCTACAAGTCGGTTTCTGGAGAGGTTAAAGTGGTGGTTACCGATCAAAAAGCAAAAGTTATCGAAACCCAGACGGGAACGTTTAAATTGAAAGGAAACAAGTTTCGGTTGAAATTGGGGAACCAAGAGTTGTTCTGCAACGGAAGCACCTTATGGACCTTGATGGCCGATTTGAATGAATGTTCCAAATCGAAGTACCGCCCCAAACCCGGCGATATTTCGCCCACCAACATCTTCACCATTTACGAAACCGGTTTCGATAGTTATTATTTAAAGGATGAAGCGAACAATTTTGTGATTGATTTGGTGCCTTTGGATAAAAAAAGGAACTTTTCTAAAATCCGTTTGTACATCGATAAAAAGTCGAACAACGTGAACATGGCCAAAATTTTCGAGAAAAACGGAACCCATTACACCTATACCTTGAAGAATTTGGTGGTGAACCAAAACATGCTGGACCAAACGTTTGAATTCAATCAAAAAAACTACCCCAAGGTTGAGCTGATCGATTTGGGCAATTGATATGACGATGATTTCAAATCGGATTTTGGGCATCAACGAGCCCCAAACCATTGCCATGACCCAGAAGTCGCGCGACTTGCAAGCGCAAGGAATCGACGTGATTAGTTTGAGCATTGGGGAGCCAGATTTTAAGACACCTGTGCACATCCAAGAAGCGGCCATCGAGGCCATTCGTTCTCAAAAATATTTCGCTTATCCGCCCGTTGCCGGCTATCCCGATTTGAAAGAAGCGGTTTGTTGGAAAATGAAAAACGACAACGGATTGGACTACTCTCCCAATCAGGTGGTGATCGCCACCGGCGCCAAACAATCGGTCATCAATACCATCTTATGTTTGGTGAATCCGGGAGAAGAGGTCATTCTTCCAGCTCCATTTTGGGTGAGTTATGAATTGATGGTTCAAATGGCGGAAGGGGTGCCGGTGCGCATTTCTACTTCCGTTGAAAACAACTACAAGTTTACGCCCGAACAACTCGAAAAAGCCATTACCCCAAAAACCAAAGCGTTTTTGTTTTCATCTCCCTGCAATCCAACCGGTACGGTTTATTCCGCCTCGGAATTGGAGGCATTTGCCGAGGTATTTCGTCGCCATCCTCAAATCACCGTTATTTCCGATGAGATTTATGAATTCATCAATTTTGTTGGAAAACATGCATCCATTGCCCATTGCGAAGGGATGAAAGACCGTACGGTGATCATCAACGGAATGTCGAAAGGATTCGCCATGACGGGTTGGAGGTTGGGTTATTCCATTGCTCCTCCCGAATTATCGAAAGCGATCGAAAAAATGCAAAGCCAGTACACTTCGGGGGCGAATACCATTGCCCAGCGTGCGGCTTTGGCGGCGCTAACGGGTTCGCGTGAACCTTCCCAAGCGATGTGCGCCGCATTTTTAAAACGTCGGGATTTGGTGATCGACGGATTGAAGCAAATTCCAGGCGTGGAAATGAATGTGCCAGAAGGCGCATTTTACGCTTTTCCCAATATTTCTTCCTATTTCGGAAAATCTTGGAAGGATTGGAGCATTTCCAATGCGACCGATTTAGCCATGTATTTGTTGGAGGTAGGGCACGTGGCCACGGTTACCGGAGAAGCTTTCGGAGATCCTCGCGCCATCCGTTTGTCGTTTGCCACATCAGATGAACAGTTGAAAACAGCTGTTGACCGAATTCATCAATCCCTTATTCAATTGAAGTAAATGAGTTCGAGCAATCCGTTTGCGGGGTTAAAGGTGCTGATCGTTGGAGACGTGATGGTGGATGCGTATTGGTACGGCAGTGTTCACCGCATTTCCCCCGAAGCTCCTGTTCCTGTGGTGGATATCACCGGGAAGGAGAGCCGATTGGGTGGAGCGGCGAACGTGGCTTTGAACATTCGAAGCATGGAAGCCGCGCCTTTTTTGTGCACCGTGATCGGTGAGGATGAGGCGGGCGATACCTTTTTGCGGCTTTGCCAAGAAAGCGGTATGCCTACCGATGGAATCATTCGTCGGAAAAACCGACCTACGACTGTAAAAACACGCATCATGGGTAATCAGCAGCAGCTGATGCGCTTGGATGAAGAGCAAACCCAACCCATTGATGAGGCAACTTCCTTGGAATTGGAAAAACGGTTTCTTGCGTTGTTACCCCAGGCCGATGTGGTTATTTTTGAAGATTACGACAAAGGGGTTTTGCACCCCAGCATCATTCAGCGATTGGTGAAGTGTTGCCAAGAGCAAGGTGTTCCTACTACGGTTGATCCCAAAAAAGTAAATTTCAATGCATTTCATGGCGTTTCGTTGTTCAAGCCGAACTGGAAGGAACTGCGGGAAGGCTTGCATTTGGAACAAACCGAGGTTACGTTGGAAGGACTAAAAATGGCGGCCGATCGTTTGCGACGGGAGCAAGGCATTGAGCGCTTGTTCATCACCCTGAGTGAAAAAGGCGTGTTTTTGGACGATGGCAAAGAATCGCATTTGATTCCTGCCCACATCCGTAAAATTGTTGATGTTTCTGGAGCGGGAGATACGGTTATTTGCATCGCCAGCTTGGCACTATCATTGGGTTGGCCTTCCGAAAAAATTGCCCAATTGAGCAATTTGGCGGGTGGCTTGGTGTGCGAAGAAGTGGGGGTAGTTCCCATTCAAAAAGAAAAACTTTTCCAAGAAGCCACACAATTCAACATTCTCTAAGGTTAATTTAGCTTAAAATTTGCTCAATTTTAAGAAATGCCTTATTTTTACGAGAATGAAAACCCTCTTCCTTAGCCTTTTTACCCTTGCTACATCCGTTTTAGCATGGGGTCAAAAAATTGAATACGGCATTGGCACCTATGCAGCCATGTACCGCGGTGATCTCATGCAGGATTATGGCAGTGCATCTTCTTTTTCCGCCTATTCCAACTATTTGGTTTCCAACTTGGGCTACGGTGGCTCATTGCATTTGAAGAACAACTTCGACAATCAGAAAGCCATTCGTTTCGGACTAACGTATGGGCATCTTTCCGGTGCCGATAGTCGGGCCATGAGCGGAAAAAATGGCGATCCTCGTCGCAACCGAAATTTGAGCTTTTTTACCGATATTTTGGAGTTCTCGGCCATGTACGATTACAATTTTCGTCCATTTGGCATCGATAAATACGAGTATCGCTTTACCCCTTACGTTGTTGGGGGGGTGGCTTTGTTCCACTTCAATCCGAAAACCGAGTACAAGGGGAACGTTTACGAACTTCAACCGTTGAATACCGAGGGACAAAATCTGATCAAGTACCCGAACAAAAACAGTTATGCCTTAACAACGTTGGCCATTCCTTTGGGAGCTGGATTGCGTTTCGCGCTCACCGATCATTTGCGTTTGGATTTGGATTTCAACTACCGCTTTACCACCACCGATTATTTGGATGATGTGAGTGGTACCTATGCTGATAATCCAACCATCAAATCAAACTACGGTGAGATTTCGGCAGCATTGGCCGACCGCAGGGTTGAAAAAGGCATCAAGCCTTTCGATGAAGGCGTTGCTCGTGGTAGTGCAAAATACAAAGATGGGTACGTCATGATGGGCCTTCATTTTCGTTATACCATCATTAATAATGCTTGTGCTGCTTTTCGTTGATTTATGAGAAAATTATTCGTTGTCTTTTTTTTATTGCCTGCTCTTTCTTCGGTTTCCCAAGTTAAACAGCTTTTCGAAATTGGGTTTACTCAAGGAACCTCAGAATACCAAGGCGATTTAAAGCCACAAGTTTCCTTCGGTGGTTATCAAAACTTCACTGAAATTTGGGGAAAGAAAGTGATCTCTCCATATTTTGGATTCAAAGCCGGACTTTCTCGGGCCACCCTTTCCGGTTTCGATGCGAACAGCAATCAACCTTGGCAAGAGCGCAGGAATTTAAGTTTTACCAATGTTGCAACCCGTCTTTCCTTTTCAACTGAATTTCATTTTAGAGCCTACAAGCCTCAAATCATGGGAGCTCGTTTTACCCCATATTTGAATCTTGGTCTTTCGGTGGTAAACCATTCCCCGTTTGCCGTTTTTCAAAATACGGATATCGATTTACGGGAACAGGGAACAGAAGGTCAAAACTTCCTTAGAAGTGGCTCATTGAGACCGTATTCTCGTTTTGCTGTTGCCCTTCCTATTTCAGGGGGAATTAAAACTTCCTTAGGCGGTCCTTGGGCTTTGGCGTTGGAAGTGGGAGTAACCCATACCACCACCGATTATTTGGATGATGTGAGTTCATCATTCCCGGGAAGAAAAAATTTCGAAATTGAAAAACAGCGTGGAGCTATCAAATATTCCGACCGTTCGGCTGAAATTGGACAAGCTGAATTTGTTTCGGGAAAACAGAGGGGAGTGGCCAATCTTAACGATGCCTATTACTATGCCGGCGTTACACTCATTTATTCCATTTTTACCGGCAAATGTGCTGCGTTTCAACGCTAACTTTGCGGAATGGATTCTTTGACCAGTCAAATTCTACCTGAACGATTGCCCCAACACATTGCCATCATCATGGATGGGAACGGACGTTGGGCAAAATCTTCTGGAAAAAATCGAATTTTTGGTCATAAAAACGGGGTAGAGGCGGTTCGAAAAACCACCGAGATGTGCGCCAAATTGGGCGTATCCTACCTCACCCTCTACGCTTTCTCTACCGAAAACTGGAACCGTCCGAGCTTAGAAGTTCGGGCATTGATGCAATTGCTGGTTCAAGCGATTCAAAAAGAAACGGCTACGCTTCAAAAAAACAACATCCGTTTGAACGCCATTGGCGATTTAAACCAGTTGCCTAACTCCACCCGCAAATCGCTGGAAAAAGCCATTGCTGAAACGGCTGGAAATACGCGAATGACGCTTACGCTGGCCCTTTCCTACTCCAGCCGATGGGAAATTACCGAAGCCGTAAAATCCATCCTGAACGAATACAAAAACAACCCTTTTCCTATCGACTCCGTTAACGATCAGTTCATCAGTCAATTCTTGGAAACGGCCTCCATGCCCGATCCCGATTTGTTGATACGAACCAGCGGGGAATTTCGCATCTCCAATTTCTTGCTTTGGCAATTGGCCTATTCCGAATTGTACTTCAGCACGAAATTGTGGCCCGAATTCGGAGAAGAAGACCTGCTAGAAGCCATTCTTGATTACCAAAAAAGAGAACGCCGATTTGGAAAAACATCTGAACAATTAAAACCTTGATGAAAACCCTTTTTCTCCTACTTTCCTCACTCGCGCTTACCATCCTTTTTACATCGCCTTCCCAGGCGCAGAATGATACGTTGTATAATTTCTCAGAAACCGCCAAGGAATACAAAGTTGCAGCCGTAAAAGTAGAAGGAACCCAGTTTTTAGACCCCGATATTCTCATCATCATTTCCGGTGTTCGCCCCGGGAAAACCATCAAAATTCCAGGAGAAGAGTTGCCCAATGCCATCAAAAAGCTGTGGAAACAGGGCCTTTTTGGAGATGTGAAAATTCGGGTCGACAGCATCGTTGGCGATCAAATTTACCTCACCTACGTGCTCCAAGAAAAACCGAAAATTTCCAAATTCGCTTTCAACAGCAGTTTGAAAAAAGGAGATGTTGACGATATCAACGACGATATTAAAAAGTACAAAGGCGCTGTTCTCACCGAAAACGTAAAGCAAAGTTGCACCAACCTCATTCGAAGCCACTACCTCAAAAAGGGATACTACAGCATCGATGTGGCTTACGAAGAAGTACCCGATACCACCGCTACGAACGCCGTTTTCTTGAAAATTAAAGTGAACCCCGGAAACAAGTACCGCATCGGTGAAGTTGTTTTCGTAGGAAATACCGCTATCACTTCAGCCAAAGCGTTGAGAACCTTCAAAAAGGTGAAACCTTACGTTTGGTGGAATGTTTTCCGTGGATCCAAGTTCTCCCAAGGTGAATTTGTTGAGGACCAGGAAAAACTCATTGGGAAATACAAAAACCTGGGCTACCTCAATGCGGCGATTGTTCAAGATACCTTTTTCCCGATTTCCGATAATCGCCTTCGAGTTCTAGTGAAAATTGATGAAGGCCGCCAATTCTTCTTCAGAAATGTAACCGTTGACGGAAATACCATTTACCCCGATTCGCTGCTTGAAAGCATTTTGGGTGTGAAAAAAGGAGATGTCTTCAACCAAAGTTTGTTGGATCAGCGCTTGTACATGGACCAAAGTGGTAGGGATATCACCTCTTTGTACATGGACAACGGGTACTTGTTTTTCCAATTGAATCCAACACAAATTCCCGTTGGTGAAGATTCCATCGATTTGATGGTGAACATCAGCGAAGGAACCCAGGCGACCATCAATAAAATCACCATCAAAGGAAACGAAAAAACCAACGACCACGTGATCATGCGCGAATTGCGCACCAAACCCGGTCAGAAATTCTCCCGAAACGATATCATTCGTACTACCCGAGAATTGGGGCAGTTGGGTTTCTTCGATCCCGAACAAATCAACATCGTTCCTTACCCCAATCCTGCAACGGGAACGGTAGATTTGGAGTACACGGTGGTTGAAAAATCGTCGGACCAAGTGGAGTTATCGGGTGGATTCGGTGGACGATTTTTCGTGGGATCACTGGGATTAACCTTGAACAACTTTTCAGCAAAAAATGCCTTGAATCCCAAGAAATGGGCTCCAGTGCCAACGGGTGACGGACAGAAATTGGGGATTCGCGCGGTGGCCAATGCTCTATTTTTCCGTTCCTACAACCTGTCTTTCACCGAACCTTGGTTGGGAGGCAAAAAACCCAATTCCTTCGGCGTTAGCTTGTACAGCTCCCAACAATTGAATGGAATTGCCAAATACACCGACGATTCTCTTGGAAATCGAGTTCTCAATCCCAATCACGGGAGTTTAACCATTTATGGAGCGAGTATTTCCTTGGGAAAACGATTGAAAAAACCGGATGATTTCTTCAACATCCTTCACTCCATCAACTACCAACGCTACGAAATTAACAAATACGGATCCATCAATGCGTTTTTGTCGAACGGCTCGGCCAATTCCATCTTCATTCGCGAAACGTTGAGCCGAAATTCGGTGGGGGATAACCCCATCTTCCCAACGTACGGAAGTAACATTACCCTTTCGTTGGCCATGACTCCCCCTCGCAGCTTATTTACCGACGTTCCTTTTGAAAAGGCATCGGCAGAAGATCGGTACAAGTGGATTGAATACCACAAATGGCGTTTCGACGGGGCGTGGTACACTTCCCTTACCGGTAAATTCGTGTTGGCCACTCAGGTCCAACTCGGATTTTTAGGAGGCTACTCCAGGAACATAGAGCAACCTTTTGGAAGATTCTTCGTGGGCGGTTCTGGATTAACCGGATTTAATTTGGACGATCGTGAGTTGATTCGTTTGAGGGGTTATGCCGATAATTCCATTGGTCCTCGCGTGAACATCAATCCCATTGGAGGAAAAATGTTCCAGAAATTTACAGCTGAATTGAGGTATCCGGTATCATTAAATCCGCAGGCCAGCGTTTACATTTTGGGATTTTTGGAAGCGGGTAATAACTTTGCCAACATTCGCTCCTTCCAACCTTTCAATAACATGAAATCGGCCGGAGCGGGAATTCGTGTTTTCTTGCCCATGTTTGGACTTCTTGGGGTGGATTGGGGTTACGGTTTCGACAATAATCCGAATTTCAACATCACCAAACGAGGTAATTTGCACATCAGTATTGGTCAAACTTTTTAAGATGAAAAAACTTCTTCTCGTTGCACTTTTCTTCTTCGGTGCCCAGTGGGCCTCCGCCCAGCGTTGGTGCTACGTGAGCTCCGAGTACATCTTGAATAAAATGCCCGAATACAGTGCGGCACAGAAGCAAGTCGACGCCCTTTCCGAAACTTGGGCCAAAGAAATTGAAACGCGTACGGGCGACATCACCAAAATGTACCGAACCCTAGAAGCCGAAAAAGCCCTTCTTACCGAAGAGATGCTAAAAAGAAGAAAAGCAGAAATCGAACTCAAAGAAAAAGAGTTGAGTGATCTTCAACAAAAACGTTTTGGCTACGAAGGAGACCTCTTCAAAAAGAAACAAGAATTGATCAAACCCATTCAAGATAAAGTATACAACGCCGTTCAACGATTGGCTCGCGAAAAACAATACGATTTCGTGTTCGATAAATCGGGAGAATTGCTGATGCTGTACTCCAATACCAAATTCGATAAAAGCGATGAAGTGTTGGAAATGATGGGAATCGCAGGTAAAAAATAACTCAATCATAACATGAAAAAACTCATTATTCTCGCGTTTATCGCATTCAGTACCGGTGCTTTCGCCCAAGTGAAATTAGGCCACTTGAATTCATCCGATTTAATTGCTGTTCTTCCAGGATATAAACTCGCCCAAGATTCCTTGATCAATTACGACAAGCAAATCAAAGACGATTACAAAGTCCTTTTGGGAGAATTGGAAAACAAAATGGGCGAGTACGAAAGCATGTCCAAGAACCCAGCAACATCCAAAACTTTGTTGGAATTGAAGCGCAAAGATGTAGAAGGTCTTCAAATGCGCATGCAAGAATTCGAATCGTTGGCCAACGAAGACATTCAGAACAAAAAACAAGAATTGTTGAAGCCTTTGGTTGATAAAATCAATGCTGCCATTGAAGAAGTAGCCAAAGAAGGTGGATACACCTACGTTTTCGATAGCTCGGTTGGTGTTTTGCTTTACGCAAAAGATTCAGAAGATCTTTCCGATAAAGTAAAGGTGAAATTGAAAATCGCAGCTGATCCAAAACCAGCAACCGATAAACCAGCTCCAGCCAAAGGAGGAAAAAAATAAAATGGTTCAACCCCAACAACCCATCGGCATTTTCGATTCGGGAATTGGCGGATTAACCGTGGCCAGCGCGATGGCGAAGGCCTTACCGAATGAGCGGTTCCTCTACTTTGGGGACACCGCTCATTTGCCTTATGGGGAAAAATCCAAATCCCTGATTACCGAATACAGCGTACAAATTACCCTCTTTCTCTTGGAAAAAGGCATCAAGCATTTGGTGATTGCGTGCAATTCGGCCTCGGCCGCAGCCTACGAATCCGTTCGAGCACTGTGTGCCGCCCACGGCGTTGCCGTAACCAACGTAATCGACCCCGTTGTTGATTTCATCCAACACAAAAAATTCAAGCACGTAGGCATCATCGGCACCAAGGCCACCATCTCTTCCGGTATTTTCCAGGAGAAGTTGAAACCCACCGCCGGACTCGAAGTGCATCCGAAAAGTACGCCTCTCCTCGCAGCCATGATTGAAGAGGGTTTTGCCGGCACCGACGTTAGCCGAGGAGTGTTGAAAAGCTACCTCAGCGATCCGGTTTTGCGGGGAATTGAAGCGATTGCTTTGGCTTGCACGCACTATCCGCTCATCGCTTCCGAGGTGCGCGATTATTTTGGGGGGGAAGTGGCCGTGTTAGACACGGCTCAAATCGTTGCCGAGCACGTGAAAAATACCCTTACCGATCTCGATTTGTTGGCGGAATCCAATTCGGAGCCCCACGAATTTTTTGTTTCTGATTTAACCGATAGCTTCAAAAAATCCACCCAATTGTTTTTCGGCACCGATGTTCTCCTCAAGGCTCAAAAATTATGAAGACCCTTTTTTCTTTCCTATTCGTTCTTTTCGTTTCCGTTGCTTCCGCTCAAAAAACCGAGGTGGAATGGAACGAAGAATCCCACATTGCAACCGTGAACGGCATCGATGCCTTTAAAATAGAACGGTTCGATTGCGGATTTGGAGCAGTAGATTGTCATTACGACGTTTTCGATTTATCGGGAAACAAGGTGATGCGCATAAACCTGCGGGATTACAACTCGGTGATGCAAATTTCGAAATCAAATCCGCAGGGCCGGGTGGTTTATTACGAAGTGATTTTCTTACCCACTCGTGAAATTTGCGAGGTCGATTTTGCCGGCATCAAAACCGAAAAAGTTGCCCGAATGATTGGCAAAGCGCAGTTGTTCCAAGACGGTGCGTTGAACTTGAGAGCTGCGGAGGAATTCGTTTTGGTTCACGGACGTCCGCATTCGGCAGTGATTAAGTTTTAAGGGTTGTTTTTAAACTTCCTTTTTAACAAGCATATCATAACAAATAGCTGATATTATCTTGCATGAAAAAAGGTCTAAAGTCATTTTATGCGAATTAAGTTTAATAATCTTGAATCACTTCAAAGAGTTTCAAGCTTTGTAATTTTATTTAATGCTTTTGTCATAGGAATTGAAACTGCAATTAAATACAATAGTAGCTTTAAATTTTATTTTGATATTATTGATGCCCTTTTTGTTTTATTTTTTACTTACGAAATTTCAATTCGTTTATTTTTTTCATCACCTTTAAAAACATTATTTCGAGATTTAAAAGTATTTTTTCAATTTTTCAGAAAAGAAAATAAAAAAATAGCTGAAACCATTGATTCTTTAGAGACTTGGTTTTGGATTACGTTTGATCTTATTTTGGTTGTTGCAAGTTGGATTGCCTTTGCAGAACACTTCATAAAACATCCTGAGATTATTTTGATTCTCAGAATGCTAAGAGTATTCCGGATTTTCAGGTTGTTCAGCGGGTTGAATTACATTAAAAGAATTGAACGAAAGATTGCCGCTGTTATTCCAACGATTGCCATTTTTTTAATTTTAATCTTTCTATTGGTGTATACTTATGCGATTTTAGGGATGAATTTATACGGCTTCCAAAAATTCGATAGCATCAACTATTCAACCTTATATGAGGCCATGATGGGTATGTTTCAAATCATGACAAATGGTTGGGCTGATGTACATAAAGAACTTAGATTATATACCAGTGTGCATGAAATAGTAACTGATTTTTACCTTGTTTCTTTCTTCATTTTTTCCGTAATGATTACACTAAATGTGTTTTTAGCCGTAATGACAACCAGTATTCAAGAAAAGTTAAGTTCACAAAAAGTAAACGAGAACAAAGAGGTCGAAAAAAAAATGGATGATTTACAATTGCAAATAGAAAAGTTGTTGAATACCTTAAACAAGGATAAAATTTCAAAATAAAAAGGGGCCATTTGGCCCCTTTTTTATGCGTTAACAAGAATGTCATGCATCACCTCGTACACTTCGTACACCTCTTCGAAGCGGTTGTACAATGGAACCGGTGCAAAACGAATCACATTGGGTTCCCGCCAATCGGTAAGTACTCCTTTGGCGTGGAGGGCGTTGAACAATTCCTTTCCTCGCGGACCCGCCAAAAGACTCACTTGGCAACCCCTTTGGTTTTCGTCGGCGGGGGTAATGACTTCAATGCCGGCATCGGGGAATTCTTGAGCTACGCGATTCAGCAAATGGTGCGCAAATCCCGAAAGCTTTAGCGATTTTTCTCGCAAAGAATGCATTCCTGCCTCATCGAAAATTTCCAAGGAGGCGAGGTGAGCCGCCATCGGTAAAATTTGAGCGTTGCTCAATTGCCAACCGTCGGCGCCAACCATGGGGATGAATCCCTTTTTCATCAAAAAGCGCTCATCTTCTTTGTGGCCCCACCAACCCGCGAAACGCGGAAGGTCGGGATTGTTTTCGTGCCGTTGGTGAACAAAGCAACCCGATGTTCCACCTGGGCCAGAATTGAGGTATTTGTACGAACACCAAACGGCAAAATCCACGTTCCAATCGTGCAAATTCAGCGGTAAATTTCCGGCAGCGTGGGCCAAATCAAAACCAGCAACGGCTCCAATTTCGTGGGCTTTGGCGGTAATGCTGGGCAAATCGAAAAATTGACCGGTGTAGTAATTCACGCCTCCCATCATCACCAACGCAATTTCATCGCGGTGTTGCTCCAGGGTGGCTAAAATATCTTCGGTTCGTAGGGTGTGTTCTCCGTTTCGAGGGAACAACTCAATCAAATTCTTATCTGGATCCAGTCCGTGGAATTTGAGTTGACTTTCCAAAGCGTATTGATCGGATGGAAACGCCCCGCCTTCGCACACAATTTTGGTTCGCTTTCCTTCGGGGCGGAAGAAACTCACCATCATGAAATGGAGGTTAGACGTAAGGTTGTTCATCACCACCACTTCTGAAGGGAGTGCGCCAACTACTCGAGCAGCTTTCTCTTTCAGGAAATGATGGTAAGGTTTCCACGGACGAACGGCCTCGAAGTGGCCTTCTACCCCCATTTCGGCCCAATCGTTCAGTTCAGTTTCGATGTACGTTCGGGCCGATTTCGGCATGGCTCCCAGGGAATTCCCTGTTAGGTAGATGCAAGGCTTGCCGTGTAATTTCGGAATGTGAAAACGATCGCGGAAATGGGCAAGGGGATCTTCCCGGTCCATTTTCTGGGCGAATGCCCGGCTTGCTTCGTAGTTCATGGACATTAGAACAATCCGTTTAGTTCCGCATCAATTTTAGAGATGATGGATCCCAAATGTTCTTCGTTTTTTTCGTAATCCAACTCATCCACGGAAATGATCAAAACTTTTCCGCGATCGTAGGTGGAAATCCACGCCTCGTAGCGTTCGTTCAATCGTTTGAGGTAATCGAGGCGAATGCCGTCTTCGTATTCTCGTCCGCGCTTTTGAATGTTGTTAACCAAACCCGGCACGGATGCGCGGAGGTAGATCATCAAATCGGGTGGGGAAATCAACTCGCTCATGGTGTCGAACAAGTTTTTATAATTGGTAAAATCGCGGGTGCTCATCAATCCCATGCTGTGGAGGTTGGGAGCGAAGATGAATGCATCTTCATAAATGGTGCGATCTTGAATGACGCTTCTTTCTGATTTTTGGATATCAACGATTTGTTGGAAGCGGTTGTGCAAGAAGAAAATCTGCAAATTGAAGCTCCAACGCTGCATGTCGTTGTAAAAATCGTTCAAGTACGGGTTATCGTCAACCGTTTCGAATTGGGTTTCCCACTGGTAATGTTTGGCGAGCAAACGGGTGAGGGTTGTTTTCCCGGCTCCGATGTTTCCTGCGATGGCTACGTGCATGGCTTTCGTTGATTAAAATGGTTTGAATCCCCACAAATCGCGCACTTCTTGCAGGGTTTTAGAGGATGATTCGCGGGCTTTTTCGGCTCCGTCTTTTAAAACGCGGTTGATCAATGCTGTATCGTTTTCAATTTCAACGATGCGTTCCCGGATGGGAGCAATGAACGCGAGGGTATCTTCAGCCAATTGTTTCTTCAAATCGCCGTAACGAATGGAGCAATCGGCATACGCTTTTTTGTAATGTTTCACCACGTCAGGGGTGGAGACCAAGCCCAGGAGAGTGAATAGATTCTGGATGAACACGGGGGGCTTGGAGTTCGGTTCCGTTGGCCCTTGGTCGGTTAATGCCCGCATGATTTTTTTGCGGGTAACTTCAGGGGCATCGGCCAAATAAACGGCGTTATTTTCCCCTTCGCTTTTTCCCATCTTTCCGTTTCCGTCGAGTCCGGGAACCTTCACCAACTGCTTTCCAAAGTTGTAAGCGATGGGTTCTGGGAATACATCTACGCCATGGAAATGGTTGAAGCGGCGGGCAAACGTTCGGGTCATTTCCAAATGTTGCTCTTGGTCTTTCCCAACGGGCACTTTGTGGGCTTTGTGGATGAG
>CANHCV010000015.1 GCA_947459245.1 Bacteroidota bacterium | reverse complement strand
TTGTTGTTATTCCATTGCACCCCAACGTCTGAAACTTGGTAGGTAACAACGGCTGGATAATTGTAAACCACGGTGTAACTGGTATCGGGATAGGTATCGTAACTGTGAGCCAATCCCAAATTTCCTACATTGTTCTCAATTCCAATCAATAGTGAGCGTGAACCCGATGAAATTGTAGGTTGGTTATTGAGAGTTTTATAATTGTAGGTAATTTGTTTTGTTGCTTTGTTAAGGATGATTTGGAAACTTACCGCACCCACGTATCCGGGAGCAGCTTGACGCCAGAAAGGCACATTAACCCAAGAAATACAGATGGTATCTCCTTGATCGTAGCGGTAGCAACGCCCGGGGTTACCGGTTCCACCGAAATTCAAATCCGATACAAATCCACCAATCCAATCGTTGGCCCCGGTAGGACTAGGAACTACACCAGGAAACAAAGAGGCCAACTGCCCGTTTCCGTTGAAAATGATGTAACCGTTTGAACCAATCCAGAAACGCTCGGGGTTGTACCAATAATACTGGAAACCGGTCATGGAAAATGGACCAACAACATTGTCGTCTCCTAAACCGGTAACTGGAGTTCCAATGGTTGAGATATCAAACCAATTGTAGGTTGGTCCTTGAGGGTCGCGGTTATCGCGCCAGGTGTACCCGTAACCATCGGGGCCACCGGAACCGTTGGATTGGGCATAAGTTGCAACGCTACCAAGCGCAGCAAACAAAAAGAGTAAGATTTTTTTCATGACGAAATTTTGGTTGTTTCGCCAAGATAAAAATTATTCCTCAAAAATCAAGGCATCGTGCAAATCTTGCAAAAAAGTTTGAATCTCAATCAATTCCTTTTTCACATCTTTTTGATGAAGAATTTCCGTTTCAAAATTCAATCTTTCCTGTTGATTGCATTGACCCATGAGGTATTCAAGCCAACGTTGCGGGTAGTGTTGTTCCATACGTTTTATTTTTGAAACGCCGGAAAAACTCATTTATTGCCATCGTAATATTTTTTCATATTGATGATGGCGTATCGCATTCTTCCCAAGGCGGTATTCACCGAAATATTGTGCTTTTCTGCGATTTCTTTGAATGACATTTGGTGGTAAATTCGACAAAAAACAACCTGCATTTGATCTTCGGGCAACCGTTTAAAACAAGCCAATGCCCGATCCAACCGCTCTTGATGCGCCATTTGTGTTTCCTTGTCTCCATCGGCAGATGGAATAAAATCGAAAATATTCTGATCGAAAGAGGTTGAAACGTTCTTTTTGTTTTTGCCTCTTCTCGTTAAATCAGTGCAATGGTTACGGGTAACTTGGAGAATCCAAGCACGGGCTTTTCCTCCTTCCAAATAAAATCCACGGGATTGAGCCGACTGAATTTTCAAGTAAACATCTTGAAAAACATCTTCCGCTTCTTCTCGATCTTTCAAAAAGGAAACGGCAATGGCAATAACTTTAGAGCGTACTGCAAACAACTCGGCAGTGAGGGGCGCAGTTGAAACTTCGCTGACCAACGCGGGGGAAATGATCGTTTTCATGATGGTACATTTTATCCGCGTAGTTTTGTTTCATAGAAGTTGGTTTGTAGCTTTTAACGAAGGAAAGAAAAAATAATTGCATCGCCCATCAAAAAAATCAAAAAATTCAATCTTGCTTTTTGACCGAAGATAAAATCTGAGCTAAATTACCTTGATTTTCAACCACTTCCACTGTTCCATTGCCCGAAATTTTTATAAACTGGGAGCAAACTTCCAAGGTGGATGGACGGTGAGCAATGATTAACATGGTGCACGTTCCTTTCAATTCATGAATGGTCGTTTGAACCATTTTTTCCGATTCGTTGTCCAAGGCCGAAGTAGCTTCATCAAAAATGAGTAATGCAGGCTTTTTGATGAGTGCCCGAGCAATCGCGATGCGTTGTTTTTGTCCTCCAGAAAGTTTAGCTCCTTTTTCTCCAATCATGGTTTCAAGTCCATCGGGAAGGGTTTCCGCGAATTCCATCACGTGTGCCCGATTTGCGGCATCAAGAATTTCATCACGGGAACAACCGGGCTTACCGTAAGCAATGTTTTCAGAAATGGTTCCGTGGAACAACAACACTTCTTGAGGAACAATGGCAATGGATCGCCGTAAATCGACCAAAGGAATATCTTGAAAATTCACCCCATTCCAAGAAATAGATCCTTGGTTGATTTCAAAGAAACGCAGCAAAAGTTGCGCTAGGGTTGACTTCCCGGCCCCGCTCTTTCCCACGACTCCGTACATGCCTTGTGGGAGTAATTCCAAATGAATGTTTTTGAACACTTGGCGACTCGTTCGAGTGGGGTAAGCAAAGGTTACGTTTTCAAAAACGATTTTACCGGAGGGCTGGAAATCACTACTGGGCTTTTTGATGTCTTCTCCGGGCTGACTCATCCATTCAAATACGCGTTCGGAGGCCCCGATGGCACGTTGAAAATCGGAAATCAAGGTGGAAAGGGAACCCATGCTTGCTCCCACCATGGCGCTATAGGTAATGAAACTGATGAGGGAACCGAGGGATAGGTTTCCTTTTTGCACCTCTAGGAATCCAAGAAAAATAATGCCGATGATCGCGCCAAACACCACGAGAATGATAAAGGAAGAAAACATGGCGCGAAAAAGTCCACCTCGAATTCCAAATCGAACGACTTCGGATAGGTTTTCACGAAAACGTTTGATTTCGTACCATTCGTTTCCAAACGCTTTTACGGTGGTGATGTTTTGCATGGATTCATCCAAAACGGCTTGGCTATCGGCCATTTTTTGCTGAGCTTGACGGGCCATCTTCCGAATGAAAATTCCAAAGAAAATGGCTAAACCGATGAGCACAGGAAATACCCCTAACATGATGAGGGTTAACTTAGTAGATGTTTGAGTGAACAAAAAAATCACCCCGCCAATGATCACTAAAAATTGACGAATGAGTTCGGCGGAGGTAGTTGTTATGGTATCTTGGATGTAACTCAAATCCAAGGTTACACGGCTGTTCAATTCCCCCACTTTTTGGTCTTGAAAAAAGCGAATAGGTTGGGCAATGAGGTTTTCGTACACCTTGGAGCGAATATCGTACAATACCTTTTCACCGATGCGAACAAAAAAGAGTACCCTAAAAAAAGATAGAAAGGCCTGAATTCCGAAAACGGCGATGAGCCAACCCAACAAACCGTACAGCCCACCCAACCAAGGGGCGATGGATTTACCGTTCACCAAATCGGTTAGCTTCCCGATGAACCAAGGAAACATGAGCGAAACGCCGCTTCCAACAATCAGAAACATCAAACCCGAAGCAAACAACCATCGGTGTGGACGCAGATGCTGGAGGATCCATTTGAGTTGTTTGAGGGATTGGAGGGATATTTTTGCTCGTTGTCCTTCTTGAGTAAGAGGAGCACCGCTGTTTAAACTGGGTCGTGCCATGCTGCAAAATTCGGCAATAATCAGCAATGAACCTTCAAGAAAAAGTCATGAAAATCAGTTTTTTTGGATGAAAAAATTCCGTATTTTTGCCCCATTAAACTCAATTACATGAAAGAATTTGGCATGAAGTCGTCCCAAGCATCGTTGATGGGGGCTGGTATTTCTACGGTTTCCGAAGCACATTGGAATTTAACTCCTGCTCAATTGGTAGCAGAATCGATCAAAAACGGAGAAGGTTCGTTAACCGACACCGGCGCTTTGGCCGTAGATACCGGTAAATTCACAGGCCGTTCGCCCAAAGACCGTTTCGTGGTTCGAGATGCAAAAACCGAAAACACCGTTTGGTGGGGAGATGTTAACATTGCTTTTGCTCCCGAGAAATTCGATGCTTTGCACCAAAAAGTTGCCGCTTACTTGGCCGATAAAAAGGTTTACGTTCGCGACAACTACGTTTGTGCCGATCCTGCGTACCGCATGACCGTTCGCACCATCACCGAATGGGCTTTCAGTAATTTGTTCGCTGATAATTTGTTCAATCGATTTGAACGCCAACAATTGGAACAATTGGCAAATACCGATTGGACCATCCTTTGCGCTCCTGGATTTCATGCTACTCCAGAAGTGGATGGAACCCGTCAATCCAATTTCGCCATCATCAATTTCACAAAACAAATGGTGTTGATCGGTGGAACTGGATACACCGGAGAGATCAAAAAATCCATTTTCTCCATTTTGAACTACATCCTTCCTGAAGAAAAACAGACGCTTTCGATGCACTGTTCTGCGAATTTGGGCAAAGACGGTGATACCGCTATCTTCTTCGGATTATCGGGTACTGGAAAAACCACCCTTTCTGCCGACCCAAATCGCAATTTGATTGGGGACGACGAGCACGGATGGGGAGAAAATTCCATCTTCAACTTTGAAGGAGGTTGCTACGCCAAATGCGTTAACCTAACCGAGGAAAAAGAACCTCAAATTTGGAATGCCATTAAATTTGGAGCGATCGTAGAAAATACCAATTTCATTGCCGGAACATCAACGGTTGATTTTGACAACATTGCAAAAACCGAAAATACCCGCGTTGCTTATCCGATTCACCACATTGATGGAGCGGTAATTCCTTCAGTTGGTGGAGTTCCCAAAAACATCTTCTTCCTTACTGCCGATGCGTTTGGCGTTATTCCTCCCATTTCTAAATTGAATCCAGGACAAGCGATGTTCCATTTCATTTCTGGTTACACCGCAAAAGTGGCTGGAACTGAAGTTGGAGTAACCGAACCACAAACCACCTTCTCGGCTTGTTTCGGCAAGGCATTTTTGCCCTTGCACCCTGCCAAATACGCTGCGTTGTTGGGCGAAAAAATGCGCAAGAACAACGTGAACGTTTGGTTGATCAACACCGGTTGGACCGGTGGTCCTTACGGAGTAGGAAGCCGCATGGCGTTGAAATACACCCGTGCGATGATCACCGCAGCGATCAACGGAGAATTGGAAAACGTGAACTACACCCAACATCCTGTTTTCGGATTCCAAATGCCAGATTCTTGCCCCAACGTTCCAGCTGAAGTATTGCACCCACGCAACACGTGGTCCGATAAATCAGCGTACGACGAAAAAGCGAATAGCTTGGCCAATCAGTTCAACAAAAACTTCGAACAATATGCCGAAGGAAGCAGCGAAGAAATTCTTGCCGCAGCTCCAAAAGCGATTTAATAAAAAAGATTATTGCAACAAAAAACCCTGCCGATGGCGGGGTTTTTTAGTTACGAGGAACATATGTTTTATTGCCATTTTTATTAATATAATAGGTGCCCCCTCTTTTTCCCTTGTAAATTGTCTTACCACAATTATTACAACCTCCACCCATATAACTACTTCCAATAGTTAACTTTTTTGCCCACCACTCTTGATATTGTTCATAAGACATTCCCATCTTAACCCACTCTGGTTGATTATCACGAATACTTTGTATTTTATCATTAAGTGCAGATTTTTCAATCCAGTAATAAATTTCCATAGCCTCCTTAATTTTTTGATTGTAATCTGAAAAATTAAAACAAACATCTCTAAAAAATTTAGTTCTATAGAATTGAACGTATGCGATATATTTTCCGGCTTCCGAATAATTATTTTTTGACATCCTAAACTTTGATGCGGTTTTTATGTCTGAAACAATTTTTGAATTTAATTTATTGTTATACTCACATTTTAAATTAAGGACTTCCATTTTTTTTGAATTCCAATTAGAATTTTTTTGGGAGAGAAAGAAATCTAAATCATCCATAATTTTAATGTTATCTAAAGAAATGACAAATTCTAAGCTATCCAAATTTTCACAAACAATTTGTGATACATCATAGTACCATTGATCAATAAAAATTAAATTCTGTTTGTAAAGTGAATCATTTTCAAGGGAAATATCGAAAAGTAGTGAAGAGAAATTTTTAAAGTCTGATTCTAGGAAAAGAGAATCTAATTTATTCTGCAATCTAACTAAATGTGAAATCTCTTTCTTTTTATTGGATGCCTTTTTATTATCAATATTTTGCGACAATAAATTAAGTGAAAAAAAAAGTAAAATTATAATTGAAAAAGTTGTTTTAAATATCATTTTTTAAAAATTTAACTTCAACCTAAAGTTTACTAAATCCGGAAGATAAATTCCATTTTTTTCTAACATATTCCAATCATTAAGGATAGTTTCTTTAATATCTACATTTGATTTCTGAAAAGACTTCTCAGTTAAACATAGATTATAAAATTCATAGGATTTATTCAAATCACCTTTAATTAAAAACAAATGACCCATATTAAGATTGAATAAGTAACTCCTTCGATCTTTATCTCTTGCTTTTATTAGATAATTCTCTGCAACAATTAATTGATTATTCAATAGACATCGCCAAGCTAGATTACACAAATCTTTTCCTTTTAGTTTATTTTCGTCAACGTTTAACAATAAAGATGAATTAACCTCCATAATATTATTTTCAATAATATTATGGAGGTTATTGCCATTTATTTTAATTGTGTCAGAATAAAATCCTTCATGATTATTAACTTTAATACTGGAAACTTCATCATCTGTTTTCATTTTATTTTTTATTGAATCAAGATCAGAAATAAATTTTTCAATAAATAATAAATCACGCGCCCAAATAGAATAATTATCCTTTTCCAATTTTTTCATATATTCATTATTGAAATAAGCAACCATACTCTCTTTTTCCAATTTGCTATCGAACCAATCTATAAAGGGTTTTTGTGGTAGTTTCTTTATGGTCATGTCATTAATTATTGAACAAGAAAAAGCTGAAGCAGTCAACATTTTTTGCTTAATTAGATAAACTTTAAACCAATTACTATCTAAAATTAATATATCTTCTTTCAAGTCAACGCTGCTATTATAGAAATTAGGATTGCAATTAGCCAAAATGTCATTTAATTTATTTATTTTCAACGAATTATTCTTTATGTAATTAATTGAACTGTCATTATTTATCAATAAATAAAAATCTAATTTATCGACACTTTCATTAATTAATCCACGGCACATACATTTTTTTTCATTGAAATCAAAATAAATCTTTTTGTCAATTTGAGCATTACATTTTCTGAATAACTCATTTAGAAATGAATCGTAAAAATCAAAAGAGGAAATAAAAAATGCAATTAACAAAGAATTATTGGAATTCGCCATTTCGTCATTGAAATACCCATATTTATTCTTAAAGGTATCAATATTGATATCCTTTTTAGTCCATGAACTAAACACCTTATAATCAGGGTAATCATAAAATTTAATTCTGTGATAATTAATTTTTTTAAGGGTACTAATTTCTGAGGAATCAGTTTGAGGATTATTAAAAGCTTCAAAATGATTTATCATCTCGTAATTTTTAATAGGGTTTATCCTTGGCAAATAATTTGTAAATATTTTTTCATTTAAACCAAGATTATTATCCACTAACAAATACTTTTCATGAAAAGAATACATACATCTTAAACTTACAACCATATTTTGCATTTCTCCTATTTTGATTACTTCTGGTAAAATTGGAGATAGATTGTAGAATAATTTTAAACTATTTTTTAAAGTAGCATTATTATTGCAATAATTGTCAATAAAGTTAACATCTATCCTGTCGAAAGATTTTGAATTAAACTCAGTTGCAAGAATCTCATAAAATTTAGTGAGTTCGATTAAAATAGAATTTCGTTTTTCATGAATTGCATTCATTTTTTTTAAATAAGTCATATCTGGAATTGACTTAAATTTATTTAGTTTAATAAATTCTTCATTATACCTTAAAAATATACTATTTGGATCGCCATATATACTCATGCCCATTAAATAAATTTTATCTTCAAAATAATTATCATGTCCAAAATCAATGTTTGGAAGAATTTTATCAAAAAGCTCTTGTTTCATTAAATTATGGGTTTTAACAACTGTTTCCCCTTTTGAAATCATACTTTTATAAAATTCTTCTCGATCTTTGATTGTTTGCGATTTTAAATCTACAGAAAATGTAATAAGAAAAATAAATGCTAATATTTTCATCTTAATTTTTTTTTCAAATTTAATGTAAAAATCTTCAAAGGCATTGAAAACCTTAAAAAAAATTTATTCTACTCCTTCTTCCTCTGGCTCTTCACCGTTATGCAACATTTCCCAAATGGCATCCTTCAATTCCTGCAATCCAATTTGGGCAACACTGGAAATGAAAAAGCTTTTGACCTTTTTGGGCAACGTTCTCTTGATCAATTTGGTCAGTTCTTCGTCCAACAAATCGCATTTGGTGATGACCAACAAATGTTCCTTGTGAATGAGTTCCGGATTGTAGGTTTTGAGTTCCTTCAAGAGGATTTTGTATTCCTTCGCGATGTCGTTAGCATCGGCGGGAACCATGAATAACAAAATGGAGTTGCGCTCGATGTGCCGCAAAAATCTCAATCCTAATCCCTTTCCTTCCGCGGCACCTTCAATGATTCCCGGAATATCGGCCATCACGAACGACTTGTAATTTCGGTGCTCAACAATGCCCAAGTTGGGCGTAATGGTCGTGAACGGATAATCGGCAATTTTCGGACGGGCGGCTGAAATAACGGAAAGCAAGGTCGATTTCCCTGCGTTGGGGAATCCCACCAATCCAACATCGGCGAGCAGTTTTAACTCGAGGATGATTTCCTTTTCCTGCAATGGCTCGCCGGGTTGAGCATAGTGAGGAGCTCGGTTGGTGGCTGTTGTGAACGCCAAATTTCCCAGTCCGCCTCGGCCACCGTGCAACAAAATCACTTGTTGCTTGTGTTCGGTTACCTCGCCTAAAATTTCACCCGTAGTGGCATCTTTTGCAATGGTTCCCAAGGGAACTTCAATGTAGGAGTTTTTTCCGTATCGACCGGTTTTATTGTTTTCTTGTCCAGCAACGCCGTTTTCCGCGAAAACGTGGCGGTTGTATTTGTGGTGAAGTAATGTCCAATACTGGCTATTTCCCCTTAAAATCACATGCCCTCCTCGGCCTCCATCTCCTCCATCGGGTCCGCCTTTCGGCGCACCTTTGGTTTTCAAAAAGTGCAAGCACCCTGCTCCACCCTTTCCAGAGCGGCAGTACAACTTGACGTAATCAACAAAATTTTCTTCTGACATTAGCCTTCAATGGCGGAGCAAAGCGCCGAGAAAATTTCCTCAATCGCTCCAACTCCATTAATTCCTTGGTATTTTCCTTGACCCTCGTAAAAATGTTTTACGGGAGCTGTTTTCTGATTGTATTCATCGATCCGCTTTTGAATGATGGCAGGATCGGCATCATCGGTTCTACCCGAGGTTTCGGCTCGTTTGAGCAAGCGCACCCGCAACTCTTCCTCGGGCACTTCCAACGCCAACATGCATTTGATTCCAGTTCCTATGGAATGGAGAAAAGCGTCCAAAGCTTCTGCCTGAGCCGAAGTTCGTGGAAAACCGTCGAAAATAAATCCGTGAGCTTCTGGATTCTTCTTCACTTCACTTTCCAACATGGAGATGGTGAGAGAATCGGGGACAAGTTGCCCTTGATCCATAAAACGCTTCGCTTCCAATCCTAAATCGGTGTTATTCTTGATGTTATAACGAAAAATATCACCGGTTGAAAGATGGCAAAGTTGATACTTTTCTACCAATTTTTCGGATTGAGTTCCTTTACCTGCTCCCGGGGGTCCAAATAAAACAATGTTCAGCATTTTTGTGTGTTTTCGTGCAAAGATAACCCTTCTTTTCCGTAACATTGCAGAAGATTAACAGGTATTTATTGCATGTGCGGCATTAGTGGAATCGTCAATTTCTCTGGTTTAACCCAAGAATGGAAAAATCACCTCCATACCATCAAC
The DNA here is from genome assembly GCA_947459245.1 of Bacteroidota bacterium. Classification (GTDB taxonomy): domain Bacteria; phylum Bacteroidota; class Bacteroidia; order UBA7662; family CANHCV01; genus CANHCV01. The sequence continues at coordinate 36,747 of CANHCV010000015.1, read as the reverse complement.
TCTGCGATGCCTCATCGGGGGCCGGATGCCGACGGTTTTTGGTTCGATGATGTGGTAGGATTAGGGCACCGTCGGTTGTCCATTCTCGATCTTTCCACCTCTGCCAACCAACCCATGTCGCAAGCCGATGGCCGATGCCACATCGTTTTTAACGGAGAAATTTTCAACTTCGCAGAAATTCGTGGTGAATTGGAAGGCAAATACCCGTTTCAAACCGACCATTCCGATACGGAAGTGATTTTAAATGCCTACCTCGAATGGGGAATTGATGGGATTCAACGATTCAACGGCATGTTTGCCATTGGTTTGTACGACCCCCATCGAAAAGAATTTTATTTGGTTCGAGATCGGATCGGTAAAAAGCCATTGCATTATTTTCAACAGGAAGGAACCTTGGCTTTTTGCTCCGAAATTCATGCTTTGTTGGCACCGGGGATTATCCCGAAAGAAATCAATGAAGAAGCCATTTTTCATTACCTCACGTTGCTAACCACTCCGGCTCCGGCAACGTTCTTCAAAGGAATTTCCAAGTTGGAAGCCGGACATTACCTCAAAATCACCCCCGAAGGAATCGAGAAGAAGCAGTATTGGAACATTTCCGATTACCTCAACCAACCCGAAAACATTTCATTTGAACAAGCCGTTCAAAAAACGGAGTCTTTGTTGGAATCGGCCGAGAATTTGCGCCTCATCGCCGACGTTCCCATCACCTCGGCCCTATCGGGCGGATTGGACAGTTCGTTAAACCTGTATTACAGCAGTTTAGTGAATCCGCAAATTAGTGCGCTCACGTTGAGCTACGAAAAAACGTCGAGTTTCGACGAAAGCGCTTCAGCAGAAAAATTCGCCAAAGAACGTGGAGTTGCATTTCATCATCATACCATTACCGACGATCTTTTTCAGAAATTGATCAAGGAATACGTTGGTATTCAGGAAGATGTTCCGATGGGCGACCCCAATACTTCCTTGGTTTATTACTTGGGAAAATTAGCCCGGGAAATGGATTGCAAAGTATTGATGGTGGGTGAAGGTGGAGATGAATTGGGAGGATATCCCAATTATTTCCGGATGGAAAAACGAAATCGTTTCTTGAAAAACATTCCATTGTTCGCCCAATCTACCTTTTCAAAATTGCCATTGCGCTATGCGAAACAGTTGGATGTGTTTCACGAAGGCACGATTGTTAGCCAAAGCCATATTTTGGGATTTCCTGAAAGCACGGTTCGAAAAAATTGGATGGGTACGAAAGGGTTTTCATCTTACCGCATTTTAGCTGATCTTCAAAACGAGATTACCGTTTCTACCTCCGACCAATTTTTACGGGGAGTATCGAATGTGGAATACAAACTTCGTTTGCCGGAATTGATTTTACCGCGCATTGATTATCCCAGCATGGCCGCCAGCATTGAAGCGCGGTCGCCCATGGTTGATTACCGCCTCATTGAAGCATCAGCGAGATGGCCATTCGAATTGCGAATGAAAGGGGGGAAAACCAAGGCCATCTTCCGTGAAATTGCCAAAAACAAACTTCCCGATTACCTGCTGAACGCCCCAAAAGTTGGATTTGGGATGATGCTCACCCCATTCCTTCACCACACCTTACCGCAGTGGTACAAAGAAAGCGTTTTGAAAACAGGCGCCCCCATTCAGCAGTACGTTTCGCTTTCTTTTCTAACTGAACTCCACCAGGAACACGAATCGCACCGTCGCCACGGATTTTATTTGTGGATTTTGTACGCATTGAACGTTTGGCTTGAAAAACATACCTCGTAATGGATGATTTATCTTTTTTACTGAATCAATTGGGCGAAGACCGTTCGTCTTATTTCGGAGCCGTGAGTCCGCCCATCATTGCATCGGCCAACTTCCGGTACACCACCGTGGCCGAAATGGCCAAAGCCGTTTCCGATGAAGAAAACATTCCGTTGTACACCCGGGGGAACAACCCCACCACCGATATTCTGAACAAAAAATTAGCTGCGTTGGAAGGAACCGAAGCGGCCATGGCCGTGGCAAGTGGTTCTGCGGCAGTGAGCATGGCCGTGATGAGCGTGGTGAAAGCCGGCGACCACGTGGTTTGCATTCAGAATCCGTATTCTTGGACCATGCGGTTGTTCAACGAATATCTTTTGCGTTTTGGAGTAACCGTTACTTACGTGAGCGGTGAAAACGCGGCATCGTATTTGGCAGCAACCCAAGAAAACACCACGTTGTATTATTTGGAGACGCCCAATTCCCTTACGTTTGAACTTCAAGATGTGGCGGAGATTGCCAAAGCGGCCAAAACCAAAGGCATCAAAACTGTCATCGACAACAGTTACGCAAGCCCGTTGGGCATGCAACCCGCCAAAATGGGGATTGATTTGGTGGTTCACGCCGCTACCAAGTATTTGGCGGGCCACTCGGATTGTGTGGCAGGAGCCATCATGGGATCCAAAGCAGCAATTTCCAAGATTTTTTACGGGGAATTGATGACTTTGGGAGCGGTGATTTCACCTTTCAATTCATGGCTTTTGCTTCGCAGCTTACGCACCTTGGAAATTCGAATTGAACGGGTAAGTCAAACCACCCAAAAGGTGGTGGATTTTTTAGCGAATCATCCTGGAATCGCCAAAATTCACTATCCGCATCACCCCAGTCATCCACAATTTAAAATGGCCAAGAGAGACATCAAAATTCCCATGGGACTGTTCTCCATTGAATTGGCCACCGAAGATCCCGAAAAGATCACCCGATTCTGCGAGTCGCTACGTCATTTTTTAATGGCGGTGAGTTGGGGAGGATACGAAAGTTTAATTTGGCCGGCTTTGGCGTACTACGATATTCGAAAAGGAAGTTTGCCGGTCAATTTAATTCGGGTGAGCATCGGACTCGAATCGGCGGATGATTTGATCGCTGATTTGGATCAGGGATTGAAGCACATTTCCTAATTGGAAATTGTTCATTTCAAATTGATCAACAAAAAACCTTACCGTATCAAAGCCCTCAAATCCTTAATGGTGTTGGCTTTGGTGAACCGATCCTCTTCCTCGATTTCTTTTCCTTCCACCTGAGTTCTTCGATTTGGAAGAGCACTTCGATTTTTGGTTGGAGCGGTGCATGGATTATCACCTAAGGGCTCCGAGGAAGAAAAAGAAGAGGGGTTAATTAACCATTAAAATAAAAAAAAGTCAAAAAAGCGTCTACAAAACTAAATAACTTTGCAGTTATCAACAAAAATTCATGAGAAATTTTTTATTTGTAATTGCAGGTCTATTGTTTTCATTGGTTGGGAATTCTCAAACAATCCAACTCCAATTTCCAGCATCTGATATCGTAGTTTGTTTTGGAGAAAAAACGTTCTTTAGATATAGCCTTACCTCTCCCAGTCAAGTTGATAGCATTGAATTTAATTATTCTGATAGAAATGGTGATTTTTCCAATGGAACGAAAAAAGTAAGGATTAGTTCAACTGGTTTTTCAAATTCTCTTCTTGACACATTTACAACTGATACAATAGGAACCTATAAGTTCTACGCCAAAGTTTATTTCAATGGTGCTGTAGATTCAACAACTCCAGCAGAAAGAATTTTTTCCAATGTAATTGTTAGCAATATTTCACCCTCCAATCCTGTCAATATTTGCGAAAACCAAAGTGTAAATTTCCGATTTGATGTTTGTCCGATCGATTCTTTGGATGATTTAAAAGTTGAAATTATTCAAAGACCAAGTACAATCATTCATACCCACAACCCATCTCCATTAAACACAACCACCCAAACTTCTTATACTTTCACCAATTCGGGGACTTATTACGCAAAATTCTATTACAAAATCAACAACACTTGGAAATTTTTGGATAATTCGGAAGATGTTTTGGTTACTGCTCTTCCTTCTACCCCAACTTTTACACTCACCCAAAATCAAACCTGTTCTCCTTCCCGTGTGACATTGAGGATAACAAACTATGATGCTTCTTGCAATTATGAAATCAATGAAGGAAGTGGATGGGTAAGTATTTCCGGGAATACCTACTCCCAAACCTATGATTTTATTGGTGGAGGCACTACCACGAAAAACTTTCAAGTAAGGGTTAGAAAAGGACCTTGTACCGTTATCTCGGCTGGGCAATCTGTTGGAATTGGGGAGCGCTACAATAGCGATCTAAACTTATTATTAATTTCAAATGGGGATTGGGATACTAGTACTCGAAATAATAAAACAATTTGGACAAATTGCAAAAACTCAAATTTAAGTATTTTATTAATTGATAACAATTTCAATATATACCCAACAACAACTCGATTTATTATTAATTGGGGAGACGGCAATGTTAATAATTATTCATCTCCGCCCCAATTTAATAGTCCTGCTAGTCACCAATACCTGATATCGGGATATTTTACGGTTAGGTATCTTACCATTTCATCAAACAATTGCACAACAGAAACAATACATCAAGTTTTTAAGGGATCTAATCCTGGGGGAGGAATTACCTTAAATGGAAATACCACTGGCGAATGTGCTCCCAAATCCTATTCATTTAACATAATTGATTCCTCTTTGATAGATTCTAATGGCGTAAAAATTTGGTCTAAAAATCAACCTGGCACTACCTATAGAATTCAATATAATGATAATAGTCCTGACACTTCTTTTGTTCAACCCCCTCCAAGTTCATTTTCTCATTTATTTTTAAATTCATCTTGTGGAGCAATTTTTAATTCTAATCAAAACAGATACTACGTAAAAATGGTAATTGAAAATGCTTGTGGAGTAACAGATCCAACGGTAGGTCCTATCACTTTAAACAAATCATCTAAAGCAAATTTTACTGCACCTAAAAATGCGTGTAAAAATCAATTAGTTAAAATTTATAACACTAGTGATATAGGTTACAATATTCGTAATTCTGGAACTTCTTCAAGATGTGATTCAATTGGCTTTTTTAAATGGGATGTCACTCCAAATATTGGAGTAACCATTCTAGGTCAAAATTGTCCAATTACTTTCCCTCCACCATTACAAACCGAATGTAAGGATATTGATTTGACTTTTTCCAATAGTGGAACTTATTCAATTCGACTAGTTTGTTTTAATGGTGCCGGTTCATGTTCTTACGATACGATAATAAAAACCATTTGTATCCAAGACGTTGTTCAAGCAGATTTTGATCTCAATTACGCTACTCCTTTATGTTCTCCTGCAACCTTTCAAGCTAATAATAAATCGAACCTCATCTTAGGATGTTCGGCTACCCGCTACAAGTGGGAAATTCGTGATGGTGTCACCAATACCCTTTCAACCAATGTGGTTTTTAACGGTGGAACTACCGATAACAGCTTCAATCCCAATTTTACTTTAACCGCCCCCGGAGTTTATCGTATTACCCTTATTGATACCACCGAATGCAGTGTTACTTCCACCGACACCGTGGTTACCATCATTGGGCCGCCAAGTTTAACCTGGCCGGCTGACCAAAATTACTGTGGATCTCAGAATTTAACCATGGGAACCTCGATTGGACACCAATACACCGTTAACAATAATTTTGGCTCTACCCGTACTTTTTCTTGGACTTTATCGGGAGGGAATGGCTCATCCATTTCAGGAGCAACTACAGCCAATCCAATCCTCACCCTACCTGAAAATGCAGATAGCTGCCCGAAGCATTATTTTATTCGTTTAAATTATGGAAACGAATGTTTTTCGACCAATCAAACGCAAATCATTCGGATTTTCCCTCCCATTCAAGACAATACCATTACTTCAAGTCAAACCTTGGTTTGTACCAATGCTGCGCCCAATCAATTAACCGGTTCTCAACCCACGAAAGGAAATTGTACCAATTACAGTTACACTTGGCAGTCAGGACCTAGCATCGGTGCACTTTCTACCATTCCCGGGCAAACGGGGATTAACCTCAACCCGAGTAGTCAGACCGGTTTAACATATTACCAACGAACCGTTACTTCTGGTGTTTGCACATCAAGGTCCGATACCATATCAGTAAATATCATTCCGCCCATTACGGGGAACCAAATTGGGAATGCCCAAATCATTTGTCAGGGAGGAACGATTTCCACCCTTGGGCAGGTAGCTTCTCCAACCCTGGGAGGTGGAACTGGTACGTACACCTATTCTTGGGAAACAAGCACCGATAGCATCAACTACACTGCCATTCCTGGAGCAACCTCCAGCACCTACACCCCTACCGGACTTGGAGTAGGCACTTACTATTTTAGAAGAATTGTAAGCAGTGGAGGATCAACCACCGTTCCATGTGTTAGCACATCTAACTCCATCACCATTGAAATCAAGGCAAATCCTTCCATTACAGTAACCTTGAATCCAACTCAAGTTTGTCCTGGACAATCTTCCACGGTAACTACTACCAACAACCCACCTTCTTTATCCATTGCTAGTTATCAATGGAGCCTTCTTTCAGGCACCAATGTTAGCTTCAGCAACGCCACCATTGCCAACCCCATATTAAACGTAAGTCCAACCAATGTTTCGGTGGTTACACCCAATCAAATTCAATTGTTGGCCATCGCTACCAATGGCTGTTCTACCACGGTAAACAGCACCTTGAATGTTAGTCCAAGGCCGGTAGCGAATTTCAACTTGAATAAAACACTACTCTGCGGAGGGGATAGTGTTCAAATAACCGATAATTCTACATTTGGAACTTCATTTATTTATTCGGTTACCCCAAGCACCGGAGTCGTTATTTCCAATCCGAATACTGCTAATCCTATCATTACTTTTCCAGCAAATACCACCAAAACCCCCATAACCTATCAAATCTTGCAACAGGTTGGGAATGCCCTATGTGGGGATGCCATTTCAAAATTCGTTACGGTAAAAAGCCGACCAAGCATTCGTTTGGCAAAGGATGATTCTATTTGCGGCAGTTTATTGTCGCAAAATTATCAGTTGAATGGAAGTGGAATTTTTGGTTTTTCCATCGATTATGGGGCAGCTACCGGTCCATTTACCTACCAATGGACGTACGATACTACTCTGACAGTTCAATATTCAAACACTGACACCCCCCGTTTTTCTTTCCCGGCTGTTGGAAGCTGTAAAAGGGTGTATCAAGTTAAATTAATTTTTGAAAATGAATGCGGGAAAGACACGGCCATCCAAAACATTACCATTTTCCCTCCGATTGATAGCAATTACATTACCGGAAATGACTCCGTTTGTGAAAATGACCCCATAGGGTTGATAACGGGTAGCATACCTCAAAAAGGCGATTGCGGGAATTACACCTATCAATGGCAGAGGAAGTTAGCCAATGGAGTTTGGAGTAACATCCAGGATTCAACACGCAAGGATATTGTTTTAGGACCAATAACTGCAGACATTACGGTTCGTCGCGTGGTTTTTAGCGGTAAATGTGTTTCTTATTCAGATTCCTTAAACATCATTAAACTCCAACGGATTGTTCAAAACATTCAAATTATTTATGTTGAAAAGTGTGCTGGAGATACGGGGTGGAGTTTTGTTGATATTTTACCGATTACAGGCGGAACTGGATTTTATCAATATCAATGGCAGATTAGTACCGATCCCATCAATCCCAATTGGACGGATATTCCTGGTGCAACCAAAGCCACCTATCAACCAGGTGAATTGACTGCTGGTTATGTAGCTTATCAAAGATTGGTTTTCAGCAGAAAATGCGTGAGTACTTCGTCCATCATCAAGCAAATTGTTCATCCCAAACCCAACGTATCCATTCAAATTTCACCTAATGCTTCTTTTTGTTCCGGAATAATTCCAACGGCAACAGCTAACAACCTTATCAGCAGTATTCCCCTGAATACCTACGCTTGGAGTCTGATTCCAAGTGGTCATCCAGGAACGTTGGGAAGTCCGGGTGCAAATTCAACAACGATTACCCTTAATCCGCTAACTGGAGCTACTACCGTTACTTCCAACCTCCGACTCATTGTTACTTCCAACAAAGGTTGCAAAGACACTGCGGACATGCTATTGACTTTGTTTCCAAAGCCGAAAGCAGGTTTTTACATTACCAAGGATACCATTTGCGGGCCTGACACCCTTCACTTCATCAACAAAAGTCAATTTGCTCCAGTCAATACCATTTCCTATCAGGTTAATCCTTCTACCAATGTGGTTATTACCCCAGATGCATCTGGAAATGCGATCATACAATTCCCGGTCAATTACGGGAATACAGCAGCCCAATATTCGGTTCGTCAAATTGTTGGTGGCGCGTGCGTGGACACTTTAGATACCCTAATTTTTGTTAAACCGAAACCGCAGTTTGCGCCCTTTACGCTTCCTGCCGGGGTTTGTCCGCACAATTCTTTGAGCTTTACTGCTAGCGTTACAGCTGGAGCAAATATTTCAAATCTCAATTGGAGTATTTCCCCCACCCCACAAAACTTTTCTTTTGTTGGAACACAAGTCAACATTGGATTTGGCGAAAACCAAACCAATGCTTCGATTCCTTACACTTTAACGCTAACGGCCACCACCAGTGATGGTTGTCAGGAAATTATTCCAACCACCATTCAACTGTATAATCGCCCAACGGCCTTATTGAAGTTAACCGATTCCACATCTTGTGTACCGGGCATCATAAACTTAGAAGATTCATCCCAAAATGCCTCTTTGTATTTCTGGCAAGACTATGTTTCTCTCAATACGTTCAACCCGAGCAATACCAACAACAATGTTGCGATTACCACCAATACGTTTGTTGGAAATGTGGATCGGAATGATCTTATTTTCTTTGAGGCGAGAACGTTAAATGGGTGCAGAGACACGGTCTATAAAAACATCATTTGGCACCCATTGCCTGATATTCGAATAACCCCAAGGAACCCATCCGTTTGCGATAGCAATACCAGTACTTTCCGAACATCTACATCGGTCCTTCAAACTCCTGCAACTTACCAGTGGAGCAGCAATGGAATTGATAGCGTTGGGGCTACAATCGATAGCTTTACTCGCCGATTTTTCAATCAAACCCAACAAACCACGTTTGAAACCATCAAAGTGGTAGCAACCAGTTCCTTTGGTTGTGTGAACAGCGATACCACCCAAGTTTTTGTGCGTCCGAATTCGTTTGTGGGAATCACCCCACCGCTGAACACCGTTGCTTGCGCTCCATTCCCCATTGTTATCGACCCGGCCAAGATTTTATCTTTCCCATTTGCCAATTCAGGACAGGAATGGTACCAAATCAATTCAACACCACCCATTACGCAGACCCTTTTGGGTACCACTTTTAATTTCCCGGGAGCTACGATTCCCAATGCAAACGATATCAATTACATCAAGTTAGTAGGAATTTCCAAATATGGGTGTAAAAATGCCGACACCACCATGGCTTTCCGAACCATTCCCAACCCGGTAGCATCGTTTACTGCAAGCGAAACACAAGGTTGTAGCCCAAGAACAATCACTTTCACCAGCACCTCCGATCCCGGGCTCGTTCATACCTGGGATTTCGGACCTTACGGTACCTTGGTGAATACCAATTCCAATTCAACGGTGGTTACCGTTTTGTTTAACAACCCCACCAATGCACCCATCATTATCCCTGTAAAAATGATGGTAAAAGTTGGAAGTGGAACCTTCCAGTGTAGTAATTCAACCATCCAAAACATCGTCATCAATCCCAAACCTTCTCTGGTTGCTATCCCCAATCCTGCCGTCTGTCCGTTCAACAGCATCAGCATTTCACCTACGGCTGCGGCGGGAAGTCCTCCCATTGCCACCACCCATTTTTATCATTTCCCGCTTATAGATACCTTGGCTATTTCCACCGGGATGACCTACCATTTCGGAGAAAACCAAGGTGTGGACGCTCAATATCGAGTGACCATTATCAGTAAAACTTTGGTTGGGTGTGCTGATACCACGGTGGTACAACTAACTCATTTTGCTCGTCCTACAGCATTTTTCAAATTGGATGACAGTTCCTCTTGTGTTCCTGGATTCATTACCCTTCGAGATAATTCCATTAATCGGATCCAACGAATTTGGTCCTCCAATAATGGTCTTGACACCATTCAAAAAATCAGTTCAGATAGCATTGCTGTACGGGTAAACACCAATATTTTCAAAGGTCAATTTGATCGATTGGATTCCATTTTCTTGGTGGTGAAAAACCAAAATCAATGTGCTGATACCATTGGCAGACAAATCACTTGGCATCCGTTACCGGATGTCCAAATCACCAATCAAGATTCCATTTGTGATTCCAATTCTTTGTTTTTTAATGCACAGGCAAGTCAATTCCAAAAGTCTTTGAATCGTTTTTCTTTAACTTGGACCAAAAACAATTTTCAAACCTCAACTGGGCAATTTGACACCACGACGCTTCCTTTTTTCAACCCAGGAATCGATACTGCAAGTCAGTATGTAAAACTGATCATTCACAGTGATTATGGCTGCACCGATTCCTTGGAAAAGTCCATTTTGGTAAAACCCGATGCCAAGGCATTCTTTTCTTCCAGTAAATACGTCAATTGCGCCCCTTTCATTATTACCATCGATACCTTCCTGCAATACCCCACCACCAATTCAGGAAATATTTGGGAGAAAGAAGATGTTTCGGGCACGTGGGTTCCCATTAGTAGCGGAACCACTTTGCCAACCGAAACCTTACAAGTGGCCAATCAAACCTTGAAAATTCGATTGATAGCCCAAAGCAAATGGGGGTGTAAAAACGACACAATGGTACGGATTTACCAAACCAAAGACAACCCCAAACCTTTCTTCGACTTTGTTAATGATTCTTCGGGTTGTACTCCGTATTCCGTTCAAGTTAGAAGCTTATCCACCCCTGCAGGTGTTTCACACCAATGGATCTTACCTGTTGGCGTTACCGGTAGTAACAATTCCGGAATTACCAATACTTTGGTTGGGCTTAACTCCGGAAATGTAGATCAGAAATACAACGTAAAACTGATTGTTGGAGATGCCAGTAGCGGCTGTAAAGATTCGGTGGAACATCCGTTTACCGTTTTCCCGCTTCCAAGACCTGATTTTTCATTTTCCAACCCAAGATATTGTTTCCCGGATAGTGGTTTGGCTACTTATATCCCACTTTCTCCACCTCGGATTGACTCTTTGCTTTGGACTTTTGGTACTACTAACTTATCCATTCGAAAAAATACATGGAAAGACACCCTTTTCAATTCAAACACTACCTTCATTTTCCAAGATAATACTTCTGGAATTGATCGAACGGATGCCTTAAAACTCATTGCCAAATCGTTCCAAGGGTGTATCGATAGTGTGTCGAAATCATTTATTGTTTCAACCCGTCCGATTTCGAGATTTGAGTTTAACGACACCACCAAATGCGGACCGGATACGGCTTCGGTTAGCTACCAATCGTTGTATTCCACTTCCCAAATTGGTTGGTCGGTCAATTCACTGTTGGTAAGCATTTCCAATCCGACTTCCACGCAACCCATTTTTGGATTTCCCAAAAACACGGGTTTAGTGGATGAAGTTTACACGATTACGTTGTTTAACACCTCGGCGAACGGGTGTGTAGATAGTACAAAAAGAGAAATCAAGATTCATCCGCAACCAAGGCCCGTTTATAGCTTTACGCCCACGATTGGTTGCGGCCCATTAACGGTTCAATTCAACGACACTTCTACTCTAAGGACCAACTTGTTATGGAATTTTTCTTCGAGCAATACTTCCACTGATACTACCACTTCCTTCACCTTCCCAACACCTTTCAACGCGGACTCGACCATCTTCTTCAACTTGAAAGTGGTTACTCATTTTGGTTGCGAGGAGAATGTTAGGGATTCGGTCATTGTTAGACCAGGACCGGTTGCTAAATTCGCGGTGAAAGACACCTTTTTCTGCTTGGGAAATCAAGCTTTTGTTACCGATACTTTCTTTAATCGCAGTTACGGATCAATCGATACGTTCACCTGGTATTTCGGGGATGGTGATTCTCTCATTACCACACGTGATACCACGGTATATCACTCCTATTCCAAAGAAGGAATTTACACGGTTAAATTGAAAGGGGTTAATCCATGTGGAGTTAGCACGGACACCTTCCAAGTTGAAGTTTTAGAAAAGCCGAAAGCGAAGTTCACGTTATCTGACACCTCAAAATGCGGTCCTGTGAACTTAAGCATCACCAATCAAACCACCAATATTCAAGTAACCTATGCTTGGGAAATTGGTAATGTGGATACGGTTTTGCCTCAAATCACCCCAATTACCAGCACCAATTTCAATCCTGGAATAAATACCTTAAGTGCTGATATTTTGAATGGGTTTGATAAAAAATACTACGTTCGATTGATTGTTAAAAACCGTTGTGCTTCGGATACGCTTTGGGATACCATAACAGTACGTCCCAAACCAACGGCCTTGTTTACTCCGAATCCGAAAACAGGATGCGCTCCCAAGTTTGTTACCCTATTTAACAATTCCCGTGGCGAGCCAAACATTTACCAATGGGAATTCTCGGATACCGCATCTTTTACAACAACAACCAATACCGTTGATCCGATTCGCTATTACCCATATGTAACCCAACCTACCAAGTATTGGATCAAGTTAACTGCCACCAACGCTTGCGGTGTTGATTTCATGAGTGATACGGTATTGATAACCCCGAATACCATTCAAGCGGGAATGTCGGTTATTTCTGGTCAAAAATACCACTGTGAAAGTGGAAATGTTGGTTTCGTTAATACCAGTAGTGGAGCAACAACCTTTTTCTGGAATTTTGGTGATGGCACTACAGCAATTACCACACTTCAACCGGGAGCAAATGTTATTTATCACCAATATTCAAGGGTTGGAACCTTTGAAGTGAGCATGAGGGCGTCTAACGGCTGTTCGGATACGACCTTCTTTGATACAGTTTATGTTTTCCCAAAACCTACAGCTGTTATTAACGTCAACCGTTTGAATTTCTGTCCAGGGGATTCGGTGATTTTGACTGGCAGTTCGAGTCTCAATGCCAGCACCTACCAATGGAACTTTGGAGATGGTACAGGTTGGAAAAACACCTTGGGTTCAAATCCGAAATACGTTTATTCCACACCTGGGAGTTACACCATTTCTTTGGTGGTGAGCCGACAAATTTTGGACTCCATGGGCGTACCCATTGGTATTTTCTGTTACGATACCGCCACGGTAAACATTACCATTCAACCCATCCCAACGGCCATCATTGGCAGCAATGCAGGGCCGAATGATTGCAGTCCATTTTTGGCCACCTTTAATGATCTCTCCACCGGTTCCATTCCTTCTCAAAGTTTATGGAACTTTGGAGATGGCGGAACCGGAATTGGTTCGCCCGTAAGTCACATGTACCAAAACTGGGGAGTTTTCCAAGTTCAATTGGTTGTTTTCAATGCCTTGGGTTGTAGCAATACGGCCTATACGAATGTAAGGGTTTATGAAGGACCAAGAGCCCAGTTTACGGTTTCCAAAAAAGATTCCTGCGGCCCACATCAAGTACAATTCACCAATACCACGCAATTTACAGGGCCGCAAAATGTTTTGGCGTATGAATGGGCCATAGATTCTGGGATAACTGGGAATTTCACCGTGGTGAGTACTTCAAAAGATTACAATACCACCTTTTACGGTTCTAGCGGCTCGGTCAATCCGACACGTTATTTGGTGCGACTTAAAGTAAACACCAATCAACCATGTATTGGTTTTGCCTACGATACCATTACCATTTATCCCAAAGCAAAAGCAACTGTCGGAATTAACATACCGGATAGTCATTGTGCCCCATTTGCCATTTTGCCATCGGATGTTTCAGTAACCCAATATCCCGATGCCAATTCTTCCTTCACTTGGTATGCCAATGATTCCTTAATATCAGGTCCGAATACCAATTCCGCCTTTCCTGGATTTCAATTTTCATTGCCAAATAGCCAAGTAACCATCAAATTGGTAGTTCAAAGTAAAAATGGCTGTTCGGCCGATTCTTCTGAAAAAACCTTCTTTACCTACCCCAATCCGATTTCTCAGTTTGATATTGATATTGATTCGGGATGCACTCCGCACTTTACCATGATTCGAGGTAGGGCTGTTCCTGGTGTGGTAAATTACCAATGGATTCTCGGAAGGAGTGGAAGTTTTAATCCGGGTTATTCCTCCACCTCAAAACCTCTCTTAGGCACCAACTGGGTTAATTTAACGGATACCACCGTTATTGATACGATTTGGTTAATGGTTCGAAACCCGCTAACGGGTTGCAGTGATACCAGCTGGAAAACCATAAAGATTTACCCAAAACCACACGCTGGAATTGTTTCAAGGGATTCATTGTGTGCCGGAGATTCCATTCAAATTGCCTTTGATGGGGACTCCATTCCACCGGCTATTCAAAGTTATCGATGGTTTTGGGCATCCAATCCAAATAACTACGGAAGTATCCTTCGCCCTAATGATTCTGCTTCTTCCATTCAATTCAATACCGTAAAAGGCAGGTTTGTTAGTAGGCACAATTTAAAGCTTGAGGTTTCAACCATTCATGGGTGTAAGGATACCATTGAAAAATCCATCTTTTTAAAGCCGCTTCCGGTGATAGCCTTTACAGATCCTTTAAAAGAGATTTGCGTACCTGCTACGGTTACCTTCAAGAATGATTCCAATCAAATTGGAGCTTCGTATTCTTGGACAACCTCTACCCCGGTTGCAGGTTCTGTTTTCAATCCGAATTCTTCAGACTCCCTTCGTTTATTCTATTTTGATCGACAGGGGGTGAGATTAGACACCTTCCGATATTCGGTAACGATGACCGACCTAAGGGGATGCACAAATAATGCTCAAACACAAGTCATAACTCATCCGAGACCGTTGAATGATTATACAAACCTCATCGAAACGATCTGTCCGGGCAATTATACTTACAACAATCTTTCCATTGGTGAACAGCCGATGACTTATTTATGGAAAATTGACTCAGCCAACAGAAGTTGGACAAGTACTTCTGTGAATTTTGTTCATCCTTTCAGGAATAACACCATTAATCCAATCAATTATTTTGACACGTTGTTCAGCACTTCGGCTTTTGGATGTAAGGACACGATTTCTGGAAACAAAACCGTTTATCCAAAACCTATTTCTAGTTTCAGTAGCAATTTTGTTACACCGAGTTGTGCGCCCATTCAATTGAATAACTCTCATTTTACCGTTAATACCCTACCTACCACCAACGTGTCTTTTCAATGGTTGGTGAACGGTTCGCCCATTACTGCAATCCAAGCAGTTCCCAATTTCCCAGGCTACAACTTCCCAACTCCAAACGATTCATTTACTGTTTCACTGGTTGCTTTTTCGATGTTTAATTGTGGATCCGACACTGAAACAATTATTTTCAGAACTCATCCCAATCCGGTTGCGAGTTTTGTTTTAGATAGTTTACAGGGCTGTTCGCCACTTCAAATGGGTGCAACTTCGAATTCGTCTCCGGCATTATTGAACCATTTTTGGAGCTTAGGATCTTCCAATGGAAGTTTCATTTTCCCTAGTACTCCAACCTCTTCTCCAAGAATTCGAACCGTTTGGACGAACAATTCTACGTCCAACAACAATGAGAGCATTACTTTAAGGGTGGTACAACCCACTACGGGGTGCTCAAGTAGTGTTACACAAAATTTTGTAACCTATCCAAAACCACAGGCCAATATTACCGGTATAGATTCCGTTTGTGCGGGTGGATTTATTTCGTTGAATTACAATCAAACTCCAGGCAGAGCATTGCCTGCTGTGGTTGGTGGTGTACAATGGAGTTGGATCGTTAACCAACCGGCAGCTGCAATTAGCAATCCTACATCAACTACAACTTTTATTAATTTCCCAGATTCACAAGGAGTTGGAGTAACGAGGTATCAATTAATCCAGGTAATTACTACAGCTTCGGGATGTACCGATACTGCACTTAAAGATCTATGGATGAAACCAAGACCCAAGGTTTTAATTGCCTCTCATGCCTCCAACCTTTGCGTACCGTTTAGTACAACTTTAACCAATTTAGGAACGCAAAACGGTGCGAGTTATACTTGGAGTTCTAGTTTGGGGAATTATTTAATGAACTTGAATAACCCTAATTCTTCAAGTACTTTGGTTAACTTCCTTGATCGAAAGGGCGACCGAGATACCACCTATATTTTTGAAGTAAAAATGACGGATGCACGAGGTTGTCGAGATTCTGCGACAACGAGCATCACGACGCATCCGAGACCATTAACTGCATTTACACCCATCAATGATCAGGTTTGTCCCAATACTACTACGACATTTACGAATTCTACCATTGGCCAACAACCGGTGACTTACCTCTGGAAAATCAATCAATGGACTTCGAATGGTAGCAGTCCTACCTTCACATTTACCAATCAGAATTTTAGGGATAGCACTTATTTCGATACCTTAATTTCTACTTCGGTTTACGGTTGTAAGGACACATTAAGTGGAACAAGAATTGTTTGGTACAATCCAAAATCGAGACTTGGCAGAATAGCAACTAATCACTGTGAACCATTTATTTTCAACCCGGTTGATAGTTCCAGAGGACACCAGTCCTTCCGAAATCGATGGATTTTAACCAATAATGGCGTAACCGTAAAAGATATTGTTGGTGTCAATCCTAATTTCAATCCGATTCCTCAATCTTCAACACCTTATCAATTGATTCTGATTACCACCAATCAATACTTATGTTTATCGGATACAGACAGCATGACTTTCTATGTCCGTCCTAAACCGAAAGCTCAGTATTCCGTCGACACCAATCGAATTTGTACAGGTGCTGGTCTCATTCGATTCACGAACCAGAGTCAGATTTTCTCAGGAACGAACTCTTATTTCTGGAATTTTGGAGATAGTTCATTGATTGATACCAATTTCACACCAAGTCATTTCTACAGTAAACCAAGAGCATATTGGTCATCTTTATTGGTTCAATCGGATTACGGATGCATTGACAGTGCCTCAAAAATCATCTTCATCGGTAAACGTGCAAAGGCTGAGTTTACTGCCGATTTAACCAAAGGATGCGATACGGTTCGTGTTAAATTCAATAATTTAAGTTTGTTTTCGGATAGTGCTCAATGGGATTTTGGAAATGGGTTACAGAGCAGCACCTTCTCGCCTTCGACCTACTTTACCTCCAAACCGGGAACCTACACAGTTACCTTAAGGGCGGTTGGAATGTTTGGTTGTGATGACACCATTGTGAAGTCTGCTTTCATTCGGGTTTATGAGAAACCGATTGCTAATTTTGATGTTGATAGTTTAGAGAAGTGGTTACCCTTCCGAACTTTCCGATTTACGAATCGCACCAAGGGTGATCCTTATTCTTCTCAGTGGTTTTTTGGTGATGGTAATGTTGGTTTCGGGAAGAATGCAGCACACGCTTACCGAGATACCGGATGGTACAATGTAAAATTGGTGGTTACCGGAGACACCACTGGTTGTATTGATTCCATAACAAAACGAATTCGATTGAACTGGGTGGATTGCTTTATGAAGGTTCCGAATGCATTTCAACCGGAAGGCCCAAGTGAGGTCAATTTGTTTAATGCTGTTGGATCGGGATTTGAATCATATAAATTGGAGGTTTACAGCAGTTGGGGAGAATTATTGTATCGAACCACTCAGTTAAATCCAGATGGAAGTATACCGATGGATATTGGATGGGATGGTAAACATCATTTCAAACCAGGCTACGACAAGTTACTTCCCTTAGATACTTACATTTATAAAATTGAAGCAAAATGCCTCAATGGAAAAGATTGGAAAGAAAAAGCTGGTAATTCTTCTTTGGAAAAACGTGTTGGTACATTTCAAATGATTCGATGATGAGAACGTTGATTATTTTTATTTTGACAGGAATTAGCTGGTCGATTTCAGCTCAAGACGCCTTTTTCTCGCAGTATTATTTAGCTCCAATTCAATTTAATCCCGCCCTAGCGGGAACAGCTAATGGTTGTGATCGAATCAGTCTAATGTATAAATCTCAATGGACAAGATTGTACCAGAACTACCAATATGCCTTTGCTAGTTATGAAAAATTAAAAGATGGCATTCATGGTGCATACGGAATTTCACTGAATCGAAATGAAGAGGGAAATGGAGTATTAACGCGAACATTTTTTACTGGGACCTATGCCTACCATATGTTATTGAGTAAAAACTCGAGGCTGTATGTCGGATTTCAAGCCAGCATATTCAATAGAACCATTGATTTTAGCAAACTAATCTATCGTGATCAATTGGATCCTCGTTTTGGGGTGACCAAACCTTCGGCAGCATTACCTATTGTTAACTCCAGGTTTGCACCAGATTTTTCTACTGGAATAGCTTATCGAAACAACTTCAATAAAACCCAGGGAATGCTGATTGGATTAGCAGTGAAGCACCTTAC
This sequence comes from Bacteroidota bacterium, assembly GCA_947459245.1. Taxonomy (GTDB): domain Bacteria; phylum Bacteroidota; class Bacteroidia; order UBA7662; family CANHCV01; genus CANHCV01. Next base: position 18,344 of record CANHCV010000015.1, on the reverse strand, counting down.
CTCACCCGATGAAAGTTTACTTGGCTTCGATCAAGTTAATTTGAATACCACATGGACGCTTCACGGTTCGTTTTCGCACACCTTTCAAACAAATAATGAATACCGTAGGTTAATTCAAGCGGTTAGTCCTCAATTCATTTTACAAAAACAAGGAGGTTTTGAAATGGGGCAAATCGGCATCATGGCAAAAAGTGATTACTTTACTGTTTCTGCTTTTTATCGATGGAATTCCTATTTAATGAACCTAAATTATCCCGATGCGGTAGTAATGGCAGTTCGAATTCAAAATTTCAAGGCAAAAGAGCTAAAACAAGTGAAAAATCCTTTTGAGGCTGGCTTCGCTTACGATTTAACCGCAAATGCGATTGGGTTTAATGGCTTAGGCCCAAGCTACGAAATTGGGTTTGCTACCATGCCTCATGGGGTAACCTGTGATGGACCAGGTGAGATGTATAAAAATCGAATAAGGCTTCCTATTGTAGGAAAGAATAGAAAATTGAGAACCAATGGAAAAAATGTTCCATTTCAAGACAAGAAAACAAAATGCGAAGACTTTTTATAATAGCAATTATTTTTCCTTTGCTAGCCAAGGGACAAGTCGCTTACCGATCTGGTTGGGGTGTTGGCATTCAATCGGGAATGGGAATTTGGGGAACTTCTATTCCCCAGGTTTTGCCGACAGAGAAAATTGGAACCTACAATAACATTGGCATTCATTTACCTCTGGGCAATTACGGATATTTAGGATTAGAAAAAATATACTTTGGTAATTCGTTTATCAGTGACACCAATTCCTTGAAGCCCTATTCTAATTTTCAAAGATGGTCTATTCCATTGATTGGCATGATCCCTCTAGACACCAAAATTCCACTCTATTTCTCGAAAACCGGAAGGCCAAAAATGTTACTTGAAATTTCTCCAACCATTGGCGGTGAATTCATTTACGATAGAAATCAGTCCTTTTCAAATTTAGGAGAGAATCCATGGAACAACTCCTTGGTTTATGGAATCACCTTTTCTGGAGCTCGTCCAGCCTATCACAATCGCAGTATGGAAAGCAATGAGTTAAAACTTTCTTTTTTAATCAAAAGGATAAGGAATAGCAACTTTGTTTCTCCTAAGTCTTCCAACTATTCCGTTTTCTCTGTTTTTTCAGTTCAAATGACTTATTCTATTTTTCATCGTTTCAATGGAGGAAGAATGTAACTTTTTCTTTATTTTTAAACGTTTTAAAAAAAAGAAAAATGGCTACATGTAATGGTAATGTTGCAAAAGCAAGCAACACAAGTCGATCCAATTGTGGAGGTATTTTATATCGATGCCCAAAATGCGGTTTATCGGGATGCAAAAACGTAAGCAATGGCGTTCGTTGCACCAATAACATTACGCGCGACAGCGGTGGAGGATGCCGCAACTGTGGTACTCAATTGAAAACTTTATAAATTATTCTCCTCACCCTCCCCGAAAAACTTCAGTTCGGATTTCTTTTCCTTCCACCTGATTTCTTCGACTTGGAAGAACAATTCGATTTTTGGTTACAACGGTGCATGGATTACAACCCGAGGGCTCCGAAGAAGAAAAAGAAAAAACCTTACCGAATCAACGCCCTCAAATCTTCAATGGTGTTGGCCTCTGTTGCAGGTTTGTCTTTTCGCCAACGCAAAATTCGGGGGAAACGAACGGCAACTCCCGACTTGTGTCGCTTACTTTCTCCAATTCCTTCAAATCCAATCTCGAATACCAATTCGGGTTTAACCGTTCGAACAGGTCCAAAACGCTCCAAGGTATTGGCTTTGATGAACTTATCCACTTCCTCGATTTCTTCTTTGGTTAATCCGGAATAGGCCTTGGCAAACGGCAATAACCGATCTCCATCCCAAACCGCCAAGGTGTAATCGGTGAATAAATTGGCTCGTCGACCGTGTCCGGCTTGGGCGTACAACAAAACCGCATCGATGGAACGGGGATCCACCTTGAATTTCCACCAACTTCCTTTGGTTCTTCCTACACCGTACTCGGAATGTTGGTGCTTCAGCATGAGCCCTTCGGCCCGATGTTCCAAAGAACGAGATCGAAATTGCTCCAATTCTGCCTCATTGCTAACGCTCCAAAAAGGACTCACATCGTTCCAGCCGATTTGTTCCAATTTCAGTTTTCTTTCCAACAAAGGCAGGGTTCTCAGATCGGTTCCGTTGCATTCCAACAAGTCGTAAGCTCGGAATATTACGGGGTTTTCTTCCATCATTTTGGATGAAACCTTTTTTCTTCCTAAACGAATTTGCAAAATGGAAAAATCGGCCACTTCGCCATTTTGAACGGGTAATAATTCTCCATCGATCACGGTCCCATCGGGAAGATTCATCAAAGATTTTTCAATTTCCGGAAACTGATGGGTAATGATTTCTTCTCCCCTACTCCACAGGAACACTTGGTTGTTGCGTTTGATGGCCATGCAGCGAATTCCATCCCATTTCCATTCCACAAGAAAATCTTGAACGGGCAATTTTCCTTCCCACGTGTTCGCGAGGAAAAACGGATACGGGTGGGATGGAGGCATTTCCATGGTAGGGGCAATGAGTTCATGCCAAAAAGATTCTGATGGATTCCATTTGCCCAACAACCGATGGGTAACCGTTTCTTCGGGGAGGGAATGAACGCGAGCAATGGCTTTGATGACCAATTTCTGAGATACCCCTAATCGAAATCCGCCGGTCAATATTTTATTGAAAATCCATCGTTGGGTTGGACCCATGGTTTCCCATTGGGAAAAGATCCAAGCTTTTTTTACTGGAAGATGCTCCGACTTGAGGTGTTGAAGGTATTCTCCCATGAGGATTGAGAGGGAAGGATGAATTTCTATTTCTGGATTGGGAGTAAGCAAGGCCAACGTTTCAGCCAAATCGCCCACGAAAGCGTAGCATTCATCCATCAACCATGCCGGCATTGCTTGCTTTTCGCACCCCCATTCTTTAAGCAATGTAGTGGAAACCAAGCGTTTCGGCCGATTGCCAGAGAGGAGGGCTAATGCCCATACCGCCGTGGAGGCCGAAGCCGTTTTGAAGAACGTTTCCAGCGCTTTCACTTTTGAATTGGTGGAATTGGTAGCATCCAACCGATCAACCAGTAACTCGAAATCCATCATCCTTCTTCCCTTTCGAAGAAAGCGCCCCAAGCTCGGGCATCCTTCCCTTTTTCGGTGAGGTACCTGACCAAGACGTCGGTATTCCCGTGAGTTGCGAAAACGGTTTCGGCTTGGGAAGCATCTACCAAATCGATAATCCCTTGCCAATCGGCATGATCACTCAGGGCGAATCCGCGATCAACCGAGCTCCAACTTCGTTTTCCACGCACGCCCATCCAACCGCTGGCCATTCCCACCTCAACCTCTCCCAAACGTTTCATGAGGCCATCGCTTTGTCCGGAAGGCGGTAAAATGATCAATGATTTTTCTGGTTTATCATTGGCCGTTAACTTCTTCCAAGGTTGAAAATTCACCCCCAATTCCATCACCCAATCATTCATCTCTGCTACTGCAGGGTGAACATAAATGGAACCGCAAGAGGGAATATTTTTGAGGATTCGTTGGGCCTTTCCTAAGGAATAAGCCAACACCATCGAATTCTTCCCTTCTTCTTGATTTTGCTGCCACCACTCCCCCATTTGTTGAAACCAAAAATCTTGTTTCCTCCATTGAAAAACGGGAAATCCGAAGGTGCATTCGGTAATTAAGGTGTGGCAGGTTACCGGATAAAACGGCTCAGAAACGTGATCAACCTCCCACTTGAAATCGCCGGTGTACACCCAAATTTCTCCGTGGTATTCTACCCGAATTTGAGCGCTGCCGGGAATGTGGCCTGCGGGATGAAACGAAAATTTCACCCCATTGATGGTAAATTCTTCCCCGTAAGCGAAACCAGCGATGGAAATATTTTTGCCAATTCTAGCTTTGATCAGATTTACACTGGGAGTTGGAGCGATGTAATGTTGCATGCCCCATCGCGCGTGATCGGAGTGGGCATGAGAAATGATGGCTTTGGAAACCGCGCGATGTGGATCGAGAAAAACATCGGCGGGCGGACAATAAATGCCTTGTGAGCGAACCTCAAGAAGAGGCATTCAAATCGTTTTGATAAACGACCCCTACCATTTTACCGTTACGAATAACAGGGAAAACGGGTGAATTGATGCGGTTAAATTCTTGAACAAGGAATTCTTTGGTAAGAAAGAACGATTCTTCCAAAGGAGCGGCCCAGGGTTGCATCAGCGTTTCGATGCGTTGATTGAGTTGATCTGGATCGAGCAATCCGCTTTTCTGAACAAATCCCAATGGTTTTTTGGAAGGATCGAGAACCACGAAAACCTCTTCTACCGCATCTCGGATGTATTCTTGTACGCGAAGTACGAATTCGTTGGTGTAAAGGGTTACTTTCGGTTCGCGGATTAAATCTTCAGCAATTTCGCCTTCGTTCTCCCGCACTTTTTCTTCTTCAAATTCCTGAAAAGCTTGTTCCAAATTACCAGAACGTCGAATCACCCGCATTTTCACTCGAGAATTAAAAAACAAAATGGCAGAGAGAAAGAAAAACAGAAACGTTCCGGTGTAAAAGCCCAGTCCAATGAAGAAAATGGACGACAAGGTTCCCAATCGAATGGACCATTTTTGAGCATATCCTTCATCCCTCTTGTGCTTCATCGCATAAAAAACGACTTTCCCTAAATCATACGGTTGAGCGGGAATGAGGTTAAAAAGGAAAATAAACGAATTGACGAATAAGGTAAGGTGAAGGAAAAAATCCCACGTTTGTTCTTCTTTCAATTCGGTGGGTACGGCCACCCAATTCAACAGATAAGGAATGGTTGCCAAAGCCAAAATGCCGAAAGTATGCACCAATCCCATGGCGTAAACCCAGGATAGTTGTTTGGAAGATAAATCTCCTTCGCTGTATTTGGTGGTTCCTCCCAAAACGGAAAGTTCCATAAAATCTACCGTCTTTTTAAACCTTCGAACCATGAGTGCATGTCCGAATTCATGCCAAGCAAAAGATAGGGGAATAATGGTAGAAAACGCTAATGCGGGGATCCACCAACCTTGTGCGAGGTCTGGATCGAAGAAGAAAAAAGTTGAAATAAAAGGAAGAAGCAGAACGGTCCAGCCCAGGTAAATGGGAATGCCGAAAATGGAAAAAAGGCGGTATGAAGTTTTCATTGTAAATTCGAACCTAAATTTAACCAACTAAACATGAAACCTTTCAGTTTGTTGAAAAAAGCTGGCGTTTTTTTTCTCTTTTTGATTTTGCTTGGAGTAATTCACCTGGTAAATCAGAAACGACAACGGGAAATTTTGGCGCATGTTTGGATTAATCCGAAGATCGTACCCGTGGGAAGTGCACAAATAGATGCCAAGGATGCTTTTGATGAGGACGCTTTTTTCGAGCAAATGATGATTCGTATTGTTCGGCATCGAGATTCGCAATTGGTGGTTTTTCTTCAACCGAAGGACTCGGTGTTGGTTGCTGAAAAGATTTTGAAAAATCAACGATTTGTTTTACACCGATGAGATTTGAGTTCAAGCAATTCGGATTGGAGCACGGAGAATCGGCCATGAAAATTGGGTTTGATTCGGTATTGTTGGGCAGTTGGGCCGATGCCCAAATGGGGGAATCGGTGTTGGATATTGGTGCCGGTTGCGGGATTTTAGGATTCATGCTCACCCAAAAATCCGCCAATTTGCGACTTACTTCCTTGGAAAAAGATCCCTTGGCGGCACAAGAATGCAACAGAAACGGCGCACAAATGCCCTGGAGTATAAACCATGAAGTGGTCTGCGCCGACTTCAAAGAATTTGCGGGAAACGTCCTTGATAAGTTCGATGTTTTGATCAGCAATCCGCCATATTTCGAAGCAAACGGACAAATTGAAGGAAAAGAACGGGAACAAGCGCGGCAACAATCGGGCCTATCGTTGGAAGATTTATTTCGGGGTGCAGCCCAATTGGCCCACCACAATTCGGTTTTTTTCTTGGTTTTCCCCAGCCATTCCTCCGCCGAAGTTCGGCAAGCCGGACGAACATTTGGGTGGTGGTGCGAATCGGAAATTGAAGTTAAAAACAAATCTACCAAACCACCCAAAAGAACGCTTTGGAAATGGGTTCGAAATCCTTGCGAGCTCCGTTTCTCTGTCCTTTTGGTGAACGATGAATCGGGTGGCAAATCCATGGAATACCGAAAATTGGTTGATCCTTTTTTGCTTTAAAGCCCTGTTTTCTTCTTACCTTAGCCTGATATGAAATACGCCTCCATTTTTTTACTGGCTTTCCTTTGGATCGGTTGCACTCCAACTCGGGTTGTTGAACCGCTTTCCAAAGGAGAAACCAAAATCCAGGGACATTTCGGTGGTCCCATCATTGAATTTGCCGGATTAACGATTCCGATTCCAAGTACTTCCTTGGCGGTTCAACACGGGTTAAACGATAAAACCACGGTATCCGGTGGACTTCATTTTACTTCCATGGCGTTCCAGAATTTGCAAGTTGATTTGGGTATTCACCGAGGATTTCTTACTCCATCAGGAAAACTTCCAGGTTTAACGGGTTCGCTTCAATTCAATGCGATGAAGGCCATGTACCATCCTGATTTCCGTTTGTGGCCGGAAACTCAACTAACGGCCTATTGGAAAGTTAAAAAATCGACCTTATTTGTTTCTCCTGGTTCTTGGTGGGTTTTGTCTTCCACCCGTGCTTTCAACGAGCCGCAGAATAACCGTTGGTTGCCCTACGTAACCGTTGGGGCTCGACTTCCGCATCACTCTTGGAATTTCGGTTTGGATTTCCGTTACATGGGGATGAATCTCGAGAACGGCGGCAAAGTGGTTTATTATGCTACGCCCTTCAACAAAGGAGCCGCCGGAATCTATCTTTCTGCCACCAAAACCCTTCGCAAAAAATCATGAGAATTCTAGCCATTGCCTTGTTTTTCCTTGCAACCGCCTCTTGTTTGCGCATGGACCGAAATATTTTCAACAATCTTGCTTGCGATGAGTATTTGTGGGATAACGCTCCCATTGATCCTTATTTCAAAGTGGATTCTACCTACGACATCGCTCCTGAAAACCGTACCCTTTTTTCGCTAAAGAGCGATAATTTGGGGGATACCGCCACCATTTATGCTGTTTATTTGGGAGATACTTCTCGAATTGATGAAGACACCGTGATCGTTTACACGCACGGCAACGCCAGCAACATGGATTATTACTACCAAAGAACCAAAATGTTGGCCAATTTAGGGCACAAGCACCGTTATGGAGTATTAATGATGGATTACCGCAGTTACGGGCGTTCCACCGGAAATCCTACGGAAGAGAACATGTATGCCGATGTAAAGGCTTGTTTGCAATGGTTGGCCGACCGTGGATTGACCAATCGTCGGACCATTTTTTATGGATTCAGTTTAGGAACGGCTCCTGCATGCAAATTGGCTCACTGCGCTTGTTCGCCTTTAACACCCCAAAAAGTAATTTTAGAAGCTCCATTTGCCGGCACCGATGTGATGGCCAATGATGGCAGTGGTTTGAACATGCCGGCTTCCTTTTTTGGCGATTCCAAATTGGACAATGCCGAACAAGTTAAAAACATCAAGCAACCGTTGATGTGGATTCATGGAACGGCCGACAATTACCTCAGTTACAAAACCCATGGAGAAGTAGTTTGGAAAAACTACAGTGGAACCGGTGGAAAAGCGGTTCCCGTTCTCGGCGCCGGACACGAAACGGTTCCTTACATCATGGGCATAAAGTCCTATTGCGATACCCTTTTAAATTTCATCGAAAAGTAACATGCCGTACGAATTTCATACCGACCCTCAGAAATACCTCGAGCTATTGGTGAACAATACGCGAAAAAGTTCGCTTCCGTTCATCATGAACCACCAACCCGGTGGAAAAACGCAAATTTCCGACTTGAAAATTTTGGAATTGGGTTGCGGTGAAGGCGGAAACCTTCAACCTTTCGCAGAACAGGGCGCCCATTGCATTGGAATGGATTTGGAATGCAACAAAATTGAACACGGAAAATCCATCATGAAAACCTGGATCGACCGCGGAAATATGGAGTTGTTTTGCGGGAATATTTTCGACCCAGAATGGTCGGCCAAGTTCCAAGGCCAATTCGATTTGATCATTTTGAAAGATGTGATTGAACACATTCCATCCAAGTTGGAGGCCTTGAAAAACATGCGAAATTATTTATCTCCCAAGGGTTTGATTTTCATCGGTTGGCCGCCTTATTTTATGCCGTTTGGAGGGCATCAGCAAATTGCAACGAACAAATGGTTGAAAAAGCTACCGTGGATTCACCTTCTTCCTCGGGGATTGTACGGCTGGTGTTTAAAACGTTTCGGCGAATCCCCAAACATGCAAGAAGAATTATTGGAAATTCACGATTTGCGCGTAACGATTAACCAAATGAATGGATACGTGAAGGACGCGCAACTGCAATTGGTGGCCTCCAAGTTTTACTTCATCAATCCCATTTATGAAGATAAATTTGGCTTAAAAACACGCGTTTTGTGGAAACCCCTCACTGCGATTCCCATTTTACGCGATTTTATGACCACGAGTTGTTATTATCTGCTGGGTAATAAATAAATCTTGGCGATGGAACGCAAGGTCTTTTCACTCCTTCAAGTGGCTCAAAGCATTCAGAAAACCATTTCAGATCGCTACACTTCTACCTATTGGGTCAAAGCCGAAATCAACAAATTGAACTTTTATTCCCATTCCGGACATGCTTACCCGGAATTGGTGGAAAAAACAGAAGGCCGGGTGGTTGCTGAAATGCGCTCCATCATTTGGAAAGCCGATTTTGAGCGGATTCAAAACAAATTCATTTCCCAAATCAAAGAACCGCTCAAAGACGGGATTAAGGTTTTATTGGAAGCAAAAATTACCTATTCTCCCGCTTACGGACTTTCTCTCACCATTTTTGATATCGACCCCATGTTGACTTTGGGCGATTTGGAACGGGAGAAAATGGAATCGATCAACGAATTGAAGAAACTCGGAATTTACGAACAGAACAAACAGCTTCCATTGGCGTTGATTCCCCAACGCATCGCCGTTATTTCGGTTGAAACCAGCAAAGGATGGTCGGATTTCGTAGATGTTATTCGTAACAACAAAGAAGGATACGACTTTGCCATTCAATTGTTTCCAGCAGTTTTACAGGGCGATAAAGCCCCGTTTGAAATTCGAGAACAATTGAAAAAAGTAGCGGCCACCGCCGATCGGTTCGACGCGGTAGCCATCATTCGCGGTGGCGGTGGAGATGTTGGATTGAGCTGTTACAACCATTTGGAACTGTGCAAATCCATCGCAAATTTCCCTATCCCCGTGCTCACCGGCATTGGTCACTCAACCAACGAAACGGTGAGCGAGATGGTTTCTCACACCAATGCCATCACTCCAACCAAACTGGCAGAACTGCTCTTGCAAAAATTTCGAAATTTCGAACAGCCCATGGAATCCATGCTTCAACGATTCCATCATTTAACCCTTCAGAAGTTGAAGGAGTCTGATCATCAACTCGACTCCACTAATCGTTTGTTGCGGAATACCATGCAATTGCAGATTCAAAACAAGGATTTCTCCCTTCAACAGTTGCAGCAGAAAGCCAGTATCTTGGCGCTAGGGAAAATTCAGGAATTGGACTTTGCCATTGCTCAACAAGTTGCTCACTTGAAGAATGTTAGCCAAAATCAATGGCAAAAAGCCCAACAACAACTTGAAATGTTGGATCAAAAAACTCAAATTCTTAGTCCCGTTCATGTCCTAAAACGCGGATATTCCATTACCCGTTTGAACGGGAAATCAGTCACCACCATTGAACAAGTAAAAGACGGCGATGTCATCAAAACGGAAGTTTTGAATGGGATCATCAGCAGTAAAATAGAAAACAATTAACCATGAAATTTGCAGAAGCATTTGAAGAACTCCAACAGTTGGTAAAAGGGATGGAGCAAGGAGAAATTTCCATCGACGACCTGGCCGACAAAGTAAAAAGAGCCAATGAGTTGGTCGAAATTTGCAAGACCAAACTCCGAAACGCAGAAAAAGAAATTAACGATGTACTTCAGAAAACCGATAAACCCAATTAACGGATAAAAAAATCTGAAGCATTCATTCTTTTGTTCTTCCGAAATCCGTTAAGAAAAAACGATGTTATTTCATCGGTTTCTTAAAGAATCCTCTCCACGCAGCCACAGCCCGACTTATTTCTCCCTTCAATAGCCGTTTTCCAACGACAGCGATCTGAAGGAAAACCATTTTTCCCACCAACTCGGGGAAATTCTTTTCGTAAAACAATCGTTTGCTGCGGTGAAAATGATATTCGCTGAAGGTGCTCCGATCGTGGTGGGCATGTCCGCTACCGGCACTTGCTCCTTCCAAATGGATTACTTTGGAAGTTTCCGACCAAATGACTTTGAAACCAGCCATTTTCGACAACCGAAGAACCAAATCTAACTCTTCGAAATAGAGAAAATAACGGTCGTCCATCTTCCAATCCAAGGAATTTAAAGCCGAACGGTTCAAGAGCAAAACCGCTCCAGCGGGATACGGAATTCCATGTTCGGGCTGACCGGAAACAACTTGCAAACCGGTACCTTTGGCTGGAAACCAAACACCACCGCGGGCCTGAATGCTTCCATTCTCATTCAACAACATGGAACCGGCTGCAACGGGAAAATTAGAAGTCAATGCCTGTGAATCGGAAATTAAATTCTCCAAGGATTGGGGTTCCGGAAAAGCATCGTTATTCAAGAGCCAAACGGCATCAACCGACTGTTCTTTAAGCCATTGAAAACCAGCATTGTTAGCGTGTGAAAATCCATGATTTTCAATTCGGATGACTTTTCCTATCAGGGAAGATGGGATGGGTGGAGCATCGCCGAGAACTCCGTTATCCACCAATGCCAAACGGATGTTTACCCCCGTGAGCTGAGCAACGTGTTCCAAACATTTTTTGGTAAGATCTACCCCCGAGAAATGAATGACAATGATCCCTATGGTGGGGAAATGACTCATTTTTTAATGGCCGTTACAAACCATTGGTGGGTGAAAAAAGATTCGAAAATTCCAAGAGTGAGTCGGTTCGCCCACTTCCTCCAACGACTTCCGTTTTGGTAGTGCATGGCAGCTTTCACCTCGATGCGGTGAAATTGTTGGTGACTCGGAAGATGAAACAAATTTTTCTTGGCGAAAAATCGCAAATGGGTTCGATCCAAAATACCATCGGAAGTATAACCAAAATCGCCCTTTCCGAAGATTTTCCAAAGCACCGACATTTCGCGGATGTTGGGTATGGAAATAATGAGGAGCCCGTCCTTTTTTAAGTATTTGCTCCATTTTTCCAACACCGACCAAGGATCAATCAGGTGTTCCAAAACATCCGGGCAAATCAACACATCGAACGATTTTTGATTCAATTCCAAAACGTCTGAATTCAAATCGGCGTGGTGGAATTCATCCAAAATCGGTTCTTTTTGCAGGGTTCCTTCTAAGGGAAAAAGTTCAACCCCTGCAACGTAGGATGCGATTCCCAAACGCTTTGCTTCGGCCAAGGTGTAACCACCCCCGGCTCCGAGTTCCAAAATGGAACAATTGGATTTTCCCTTCAATAGTTGGAGAACATCCACTCGGGCATGTACGTAGTAATCTTCCGGTTTGTTTTGATAATCACTCATGAGAAATCGGTTGCTTCGTCAAAATTACGGCCCAAAATCCGATGGTTGCACACAAATTCACCACCATGGCTAACGGATACGCCAAAATTGCTCCGGTCCAATCGCCATGGTTTGACAAGGAAACCACCAATCCGTAGTACAAAACATTGAACAACAAATCAATGACCAAAAGGGCAATGCTTTTTTTCCGAGATAGCAAGGCATACGCAAACGACCAAGTCATGGCTTTCAACACATCTCCCATCAAGTGCAAGCCCATCATGTCTTTGGCAGAAGTAAATTCTTTGGAGAACAACCATTCCATCAACCACTCTTTGACTCCAAAAACCGAAACTGAAAACAGGAAAACCAATCCTCCGGCCGCAACCACGGTTAGAAATGTATCTTTCATGAATTCGTTCCGCAGCTTTCTTTGGGTTAATCGGGGAAGAAACAACGACGTGAATAAAACCGAAACCACGGGCACCCATAAGTTCGATATGCGCTGCAGTGCTTCCCAATAACCGGCCTGAACTTCCGAAAATTGTTCGGTGAGGTGGGTACGAATGAGGAGCTGATTGAGTTGGGTTGCGATAGCACTGTACAAAGCCAACAGCGCAAAATTCCACATTCCGTTTTCTTGCTTTTTGGGCCAGCGAAGGGACAGACGAACCGAAAAAAACTTTTTAAATGCCCGAAAACCCCAAATAACGGCGGGGATTTGACCCAATAACAATCCGAAACAAGCGCCGTAAATTCCCCAAATCTTTCCGAAAACAGCGAACAACGCCACCGTAGAAACCGATTGAATGATGTTAATCCAGGCGTTGCTTTGGTAGTTTTTAAGGGCAGAAAAATAGCCCGAAACCAGGAAAAATCCCGACGAAAAAACCAAGGAAATGGGCAAGAAATAATACACCAAGGGAGGAAAATCGTTGGCCAACCAATGCCCACGAATCCACACCGAGCCAAAAATCCAAATCCCCGAAAAAAGGAGGGTGAGCAAAAAGGTAATGGCCGCTCCCGATTCAATCACCAACCGCTGTTGCTGATGGTCGGTTTCCGAGTGCGCCACTCCTTGGATTACTCCATTTTGAACGGCACCGCCCGTGGCGCTTTGTTGGAGAAAAAACAAATTTTGAAACTGACCCACCATCGCCAATCCAGCCGGACCAAACCACAACGCCACCAATTTACCCATGGTAAAATTGCCGACCACTTTCACGGCAGATTGGAGCACCGACCAACTCAATGCTCGAACAAAGTTTTTTCCTTTTCCTTTCAACACCATTCAAAATTACAATCCGATTTTCGTTTCACCCTTGCCTTTTTTCCCGCACAACTTTTCCACCTTATTTTTATTTATTCTAAATAAGCTTTAGCTTTGCTGAAAAGAAAAAAGATGTCGTTCATTGCACTCATTAGTCTCGCTCTTTCCGATTCGCCAAGGAGAGAATTCACCCTCCCTCCAACCACCATTGAAACCACACACCGAGAGTCGGAAAAAAACTTTTCCGATACCTTACCACCCGTATATCCCACACACGGGTTGTTGCTAAAAACAACACGACCAAATGAAAGTCCTACCAATCCGGCGACGGCGAACATGCGGCAAATCCTGGCCAAAACACCCGGAATTATGATTTGGGAAAACGAAGGTTCAGGCCAACAGATCAACATTTCTTCCCGGGGCCTCAGCCCCAATCGCAGCTGGGATTTCAACGTTCGCCAAAACGGAATGGATATCGCCGCCGATCCTGTTGGGTATCCGGAAGCGTATTACACCCCGCCCATGGAAGCCGTAGAAAAAATTCAAATTTTGCGGGGTGGCAGCTCACTGGCATTCGGTCCACAAATCGGTGGTACCGTTAACTTCAGCATGAAAGGATTTGAATCGCTGCGGGGAAAAAATGGAGAGAGCATCACCACCGTTGGCGGCTACGGGCTCGTGGCATCTTACTTAAACTATGGCGTAAAATTGGGGAAAGTCACGTTTTTCACTTCTTACCACCAAAAGCAAAACAACGGCTGGAGGCAGAATTCAAAGGTAAACTCGAAAACCATGTATTCCGAATTGAAAATCCCCCTCTTTTCCAAGCTTCAACTAAACTTTTACCACACCTACTCCATCAACGATCAGCAGCAACCGGGAGGTTTGAACGATTCCCTATACCGAATTCAGCCTCAAAAAAGTTACCGAGCAGCCAATTACCTCAACATCGGATGGCATCTTCCCCAATTAGAACTTCTATACAAAACCAACAAATCGGTATTGCAATGGAATTCATTCGCTACGTTGGGGAGTCGAATTTCCACGGCATTTCAAACCTCGCCTATTTTACCTACCGGCGTTTTAAACCCCGACCAATGGAACAATCGAAATGTGGACCAAGATCTCTACCGCAATTTGGCGCACGAATTTCGTGGAAAAACCACGTTGAAAATGGCGGAACTGCACTACGGGGCACGGTGGGGAAACACCCGTTTGCATCGGCAAACTTCTGCCAATCCCTCCGCTGAAAACCTTCCATCCTTTCAATTGGATTTCGAGCGATTAAACCGTGATTTAACTTTCCATTCCTCCAATGTTGCTGCCTATTTCTCATCCGCATTTTCCATTAAAACCGTCACGTTTTCTCCCGCTATCCGCTGGGAAAGAATAGCCGCAAACGGAAGCGGGAAAGCATCTTCTACCAAAAATATCCAGTTCCAACAATCTTCTCCAATGGTTCTTTTGCCCGGATTTTCTTTGGAGAAAAAATGGAAACAGTCCTCGGCTTTCCTGAATTACTTCCGCAGTTACCGCCCGGTTTTGTTTTCCGATCAATTTGCGACCGATTCGAAGACCTTGGTCGATTCCAATTTAATAAACGGGATGGGTGAACAGTGGGAAGTGGGATACCGTGGAAAAATACGAGACCGTTTTCTTTTTGAAATTTTGGCCTACCACCTACTCTACCAAAACCGAATCACAACCAATACCGTTGATTTTCAAGGACAAGCAGTACCATTCCGAACCAATGGAGGAAGCAGTCGACACCAAGGCGTGGAATACTACGCCGAATGGGTTGGCATTGCACGACCTAAATTTGAATTGAGTCTTTCCCAAACCGGTGCTTATAATTTCTCCACCTACACCTCGGGGCCCTTTGCAGGGAAACAGGTAGAGTACGCTCCAAAATGGATGATTCGTTCATCAGTGGAAGCAAAAATGGGTGCCCATTCCGTTTTATTCCAACATCAATTTGTAGATCAAGCTTTCTCCAATGCTTCCAACACCATCTTTCAAACCGATGGCGTTCAAGGAAATATCCCCGCCTACCGTGTTGCCGACTTTTCCTACAGTTTCGATTGGGGAAGTGGGAAAATTTTTGCCGGGGTTACCAATTTGTTCAACGAGGTTTATTTCACAAGAAGAGCAGGCGGTTTGCCTGGCCCCGGAATTTTGCCGGCCGACCCAAGAAATGTATACGTAGGCACCCGTTTATCCTTTTAATTCAAAGAAAAAAAGGAGGGGTGGAAACTCATCCTTATTTTTGCAGCATGCGCGTAGTAGTAGGACTTTCGGGTGGAGTAGATTCTTCGGTAGCCGCTCATTTATTGATGGAGGCCGGGCACGAAGTGATTGGCATGTACATGCGCAATTGGAGCGACGATCGATTTACCCTGAACAACGAATGTCCATGGGTGGAAGATGCCAACGATGCCATGGCCGTAGCCGAACATTTGGGCATTCCTTTCCAAACCATCGATTTGAGCGATGCCTACAAAACCCGCATTGTTGATTACATGTTTTCCGAATACGCCGCGGGACGAACTCCCAACCCGGATGTGTTGTGCAACCGAGAAATAAAATTCGACCTGTTTTTGCAAGCGGCATTGAGTTTGGGTGCTGAAGCCGTTGCAACGGGGCATTACTGCCAAAAAGGTTGGGATGCTGAAAAACAACAATTCCAATTGCTCGCCGGGGCCGACAAAAACAAAGATCAAAGTTATTTCCTTTGTCAGATTTCTCAAGCGCAACTCTCCAAAGCGTTGTTTCCCATTGGTCATTTGCAAAAGCCCGAAGTTCGAGCCATTGCCGATGCCATTGGGTTGCCCACAGCCAAGAAGAAAGATTCTCAAGGTCTGTGCTTCGTGGGCAAAATCAGTTTACCCGATTTTTTGCAACAACAACTTACCGTAAAACGCGGAGATGTTATTGAAATCGATTCCGATTGGGTGGGCTACGATTCCGACCGCAGCCACTACACCACCGAGGCCCAGCCCTTTCACTATTTACCTTCCGATGGAAAAGTGATTGGCCAACACGATGGCGCCCATTTTTTCACCGTTGGCCAACGCAAAGGATTGCAAATTGGAGGGAAATCCGAACCGCTTTTTGTGATTGCCACCAATACCGAAACCAACACCATTTACACCGGAATGGGCGAAAAACACCGAGGTTTAAATCGGAAAGCACTTTTTGTTTCCCAAGAAGAAATGCATTGGATTCGGGAAGATTGGAAAATGCAAACGGGTGAAAGCAAAGAATTTCTGGTGCGCATTCGTTACCGACAACCTTTGCAGAAAGCCACTGCGCACCAACACGAAAACGGAGTTTATTTCGAATTCGAACATCCGCAAAAAGGGATTACTCCAGGTCAATTCATCGCCTTTCATTCCAACGAAGAAGTCATTGGAAGTGGGGTGATTTCGGGCTAACTTTGAACGTGCACACGAACCGTCAGAAACTACTTTTCGCGCTCGGCCCTTTACTGGGCTTGCTGGTAGCTTTCCAAGGATGGCCCAACGAATTGGGAGCCAAAATGGCCGGAATAGCCGTTTGGATGGCTTGGTGGTGGATGACCGAGGTGGTTCACTTGGGATTTACCTCTTTTTTACCCATGTTTCTCATGCCCATTTTGGGCATCGCTCCCTCCAGCGAGGTGGCTTCCGCCTACATGGATCCCATTTTATTCTTGTTCATGGGCGGCTTCGGACTCAGTTTCGCCATTGAGCGATGGAATCTCCACCGCCGCCTATCGTCATGGTTGTTATCCAAAATCCCAACCCGTCCCGCCTGGATTTTAGGTGGTGTGATGTTAGTCACCTACTCCTTATCCAACTGGATGAGCAACACCGCTACTTGCCTCATGATGCTTGCCGTGGTGTTGGGCATCATTAAAACCTTGGGCAACCCTCCAAAGTTTTCCGCTGCGTTGTTGCTGGGTTTGGCGTATTCCGCCAGCATTGGTGGAATGGCAACGCCGGTGGGAACTCCGCCCAACCTCATTTTTTTTAAGGTGATGGGACAGCATTACCCCCAAGAGCATCAACCCGATTTCTTCGAATGGGCGTTGGTGGGTTTTCCGCTTTCCATGAGTTTACTGATCATCTGTTTCTTTTTATTGAAGTTGTTTTTCTTTAAGGATGAAGAGACTTTCTCGGTCAATCGTTCTCATTTTAAAGAAGATTTGCAAGCCATGGGACCCATGAGCAGAGAAGAAAAATGGGTGGGTACCATTTTCTTGTTTACAGCCCTTGCATGGTTCACCCGAAATCCCATTCATTTGGGATCTCTTCAACTTTTTGGATGGGCCAACTTATTCCCCAAGGGAGTAAAAGTTGATGACAGCGCCCCGGCTCTTCTGGCCATTTTTTTATTGATGATTTTGCCGTCCAACGAAAATCGCAAACTGCTGAGTTGGGACGAAATGAAAAAAATCCCCTTGGATGTTCTCCTTATTTTCGGAGGCGGATTCGCCTTGGCCATGGGATTTGAATCGAGCGGCCTTTCGGAAGCCCTGGCCAGTTCCCTGGCCTTTTTGTCGGACTGGCCGCTTCCGGTAATGATGATTGGCGTTGTGGCCATGGTAACCCTCATCAGCGAGTTTGCCTCCAACGTGGCCAGCATCCAGCTGGTGGCTCCCATTTTGGTTGCCCTTCAAATGCAATTGGGCCTTTCGGCCACGTCGCTATTGCTTCCCGCAACCTTGGCGGCATCCATCGGCTTTGCCCTTCCCGTAGCAACAGCCGCCAATACCATCGCCTTTGGAACCGGAAAAATTCCCATCAAAAAAATGATTTTGATCGGACTCCTTTTAGACTTAGCAGGAATTATCCTCATTACCTTGTTTGAATTATGGCTATAAAATTCTTCACCTTGTTTCTTGGTTTGGGTTGTACCCTTTCCATGACTGCTCAAACCAAATCCGATCAAGATCGATTGTTGTTTGCACAAGAAAAAGTGTATTCCAAACGAAATTCCATCCTCAAAGGAATTCAAATGCCCAACATTGGACCAACCATCATGAGCGGACGGATCACCGACCTCGATGTGAATCCATCCAATCCGTCTGAAATATTGGTGGCGTATGCTTCGGGGGGATTGTGGTATTCCAACAACAACGGTACCACCTTCACTCCCTTATCGGATGAATTGCCAACGCTCACCATTGGAGATTTTGCGGTGGACTGGAAGAAAAAAACCATTTGGTTGGGCACCGGGGAAGCCAATTCCTCTCGCAGCAGTTACGCGGGATACGGCATTTTTAAATCGACCGATTTTGGAAAAAAATGGGAATACATGGGCCTTCCCGAATCCCACCACATTGCTCGAATTGTTTTGGATGAAACCAATCCGAATCG
>CANHCV010000014.1 GCA_947459245.1 Bacteroidota bacterium | reverse complement strand
GTGAAGGTTTTTTGATCGAAAACCCCCAATTTTGTGCGACTAGCTTTTACGCTATTGGCGTGGTTAAAAACTATTTTATCACCAATAGCACCGTTGAATTGAATGAATTTGTACTTTTTGTTTAACTTTTCGGAGAAAGTAGGTTTGACTTGGGCGAACGAAAATAAAGAAACAAAGAATAGGAAAAGAAAAGAGATATTTTTCATTAGAACCATCCTCCTCCCAATGCTTCGCGGAAGGGCCAAGGAATTCCTGCTAAAATCAAAACCAAACCTAAAGTGAAAAACAAATAGGTCGTTTTGAATTTCTTTTCATCGGTTGAGGCTCTTTTGGCTTTCGAAGATCCAATGGTAATCAACACAATGGCCAAAAGCATCAACAATAAATGCTCCATGCCATAAAAACGTTGAGATGCATTTTTCATCCAAGCTTCAGAAAAAACCACTTTTGGAGAAGTGAAATACAAAGCAAATCCCAACAGCAATTGAATGTGGCAAAACATCGTTGTGAATGAATTAACTTTTGCATCTTGTGCCGAAAAAGTACCTTTTCCTTTTTTCGAAAGCGCATTAAAAATGGCGTAAATCAACAATCCAAGAACCACCCAACGGAGTCCGGAATGTGCATGTTTGAGCATTTCCATAGAAATTAGTTTAGTATGCGAATGTAAAAAGAGAATTGCTAAAATTGAAATTATTCGGGGTCTAATCCCACACTTAAGGAAATAATGTGACTAAAGAACGAATTTTGATTCCCAGCATTGGTTAAGGCATAATCCAGTTGAAAAATTCGAGTCTTGATTCCAACGCCTACATTGGGAGAAAAAGTGGTTGATGGCGCCAAGGCAGACACATTCAGTAAGGCGTTTCTTTGGAATTGATTGATTCCGGCCCTCAAGAAAACGGTACTTTGGTAATCAACCTCCAGGCCGGCCATCGGATCCACCCCAAAACGACTCCCAGAAATCAACGTGTTCCTTTTTCCATCGGATGTAACCACCAAATCCAGTTCACCCGTAACCCCAAGGTAATCGTTGGCTTCCCAACGATAACCGCCACCAATAATCAATCGTGGTAGCGTAATTTCAGTGCTCGATTTAGGAATGGCATTCCCCGTTGTGGTGAAAATAAAGGCAAGCGAATCCTGATTTTTATACCTCCAAAAATTAACCGTTGAACCAACGTCCTTCATGGTTATGCCGAATTTTCTTCCATCTTTGTCTTGGTACTGAGCACCAACGTCAGCGCCAAAACCCCATGCTCCCCCGAAATTCCCAACCCTCCTTCGAATAATTTTTGCATTACCGCCAAAACTCCAATCGCCCCGATAACTCTTTGCGCCATAGCCAACGAGAAGTGCAAAATCGGTTGCGGAAAAGGACGTAATGTTGTTGTAATTCACGTTTCCAGAAGGTTCAATCAACGCAAGCGTGTTGGGAATATTATCAATGCCCAACCGAATGAGGTTAATGCTTGCTCCCGATTGTTCGTTCACCTTAAATCCAAATCCCAGATAGTCGTAATTGGCAATGCCAGAGAAATATTCTGCATGCATCAGTGAAATTTGGCGGTAGTTTTCCATTCTTGCCAAACCTGCCGGATTCCAAAATCCACTGCTTACATCGTTGGTTTGGGCTACCATGGCTCCTCCCATTGCTAAACCCCGCGAATGTACCCCAAGCGTTAAAAAATCGTTCGAGTATTTGGGGGCTTGTGCCCAAACAGTTAGGGTGAAAAATGAAAACAAAATAGGTAGAAGTCGTCTCAAAATGTTTGATTTTGATGCATCCAGTCTGCGATCTTTCGATCATTGGACAACCGTGGAACCTTATTTTGACCTCCCAATTTCCCCTCACTTTGCATGTATTGAATAAAGGATTGTGGCTTTAACACCCGAATCTTTGCTTCCTGCAATATTCCGCCAACTCGTAAATCTTTGTAGTAAATGTTTTTAGTTTGAAGCGCCTCATCAATCTTTTTAGATAAGTCATTGATATTGATGGAATCCATGGTATTGAGTTCAACAAACCATTCATGATATGGGAGCCCAGCTTCTGGGTTAACTTGCGGAGCAACATGGAATTCGATGAGCTGGGAATTCATGTTTTTTAATCCCTCATGCATGGCGTATTCAACTTCCTCTCCAATAACGTGCTCACCAAAAGCACTGATGTAATGTTTCACCCGTCCCGTAACCTTGATGCGGTACGGATTTTTGGAAACAAATTTTACGGTGTCGCCGATGTTGTAACCCCATAAACCTGCATTGGAATTGATGATCAAGGCATAGTTTTTATCCAATTCAACCTCTTCAAGCATGAATCGTTGTGGATTTTCTTTTCCAATTTCTTCCAACGGAATGAACTCGTAGAAGATGTTTTCATTGCATAGAAGCAGTAACCCTTGGTTTTCAAGTTGATCTTGGTAAGCAAAGAACCCTTCTGAAGCTGGAAACAACTCGATGGAATTCACCTTTTTGCCAATGGAATCTTCCAATTTTTTTCGATACGGCTCAAAATTTACTCCTCCGTAAATGAAAAGGTTGAAATGGGGGAAAAGTTCGTTAATTTTTTTACCGGTTCTTTCGCTTAAAACATCGAAATACATTTGAACCCAGGGCGGAATTCCGCTGATGAGAGTCATGTTTTCGTTCAAGGTTTCATCGGCAATTTTATGAACCTTAGCTTCCCAATCTTCCATGCAATTGGTCGAATAGGATGGAAGCTGGTTGGTTCGGAGGTATCCCGGAACGTGATGATTGCTAATTCCACTGAGTCGGCCGGTATGAATTCCAGCAATTTTTTCAAGAACGGGACTACCGCTTAAAAAAATTAATTTTCCTTTCAGAAAAGAGGCATCTTGAGAGTTGTAAATGTATTGTAGGATGGCATTTTTAGCACTTCCGATGTGATTTGAAATGGAGTCTTTGCTGATGGGAATATACTTTGCACCTGAAGTTGTTCCACTGGTTTTTGCGAAATATAAGGGCTTGCCGGGCCACAATACATCTTGCTCTCCAGATTTAATTTTTTCGATGTAGGGTTTTAAGCCCTCGTAATCGCGAATAGGAACATTTTTTTTGAAGTCCTCGTAATTTCGGATTGAACTAAAATGATGATCTTTTCCGAATTGGGTAAAAGCTGCTTTTGAAACTAAAAAAGTTAGGGTGTTTTTCTGAATTTCTTCAGCTTTTGAAGACCATTGAAGGGTGTTCTGATGAACCCTTTTTGCCCACTGTTTCGCAATCCATTCTTTTAAACTCACCATGATGCTCTACAAAATGTTCCCAAAGGTAATTTTTTCTGAAATTGATCTTCAACAAATAATTCTCCTATTTCAAAATCTTTAACGAAAGGAAAATGAACCCGAACCAATGTTTCGCTGATCAATGGAGAAAATCCCATGGAATATAAATTTAAAAGGAGGAAACCACTTTCTTGATCCAAAATTTCGGATGTGAGTTGCAATAGCTCATCAATTTGTTGGGTTAACAACCATTTTTCACCATCAGGTCCTCGTCCGTAAGCTGGGGGATCAAGAATGACCCCTTTGTACTTTTTCCCACGTTTCCATTCATTTTTAGTGAATTTGAAAGCGTCTTCCACCACCCAACGAATGTTGTCCAAAGAACTCATTTCCATGTTGGTTCTCGACCAAGAAATCACTTGTTTTACCGAATCAACATGGGTAACATCTGCCTTTGCAGCTTTTGCCGCTAAAGAAGCGAGACCGGTGTAAGCAAATAAATTCAAGACTTTGGAATCCCTTCCTAAACGCTTCACTTGATCGAATAACCAATTCCAATTGTCGGCCTGCTCCGGAAAAATTCCAACGTGTTTGAAAGAAGTAAGAGCAATTTTAAATTTTATCCTAAATTGTTCGCCTGGGAAATTCATTTCCCATACATCAGGAACCCCTTTTTTCAAATGCCAAGTTCCCCGTTCTTCGGTAGATTGTCCGTTTCCTTTCTCGAAATAGGCGTCGGCTTTTTTTCTCCAAATTTCATCCGATAGCGATTTTTTCCAAACAGCTTGGGGTTCGGGACGAGCGGTTACATACGCACCAAATCGCTCCAATTTTTCTCCTTCTCCCGAGTCGATGATCTCGTAATCGGGCCAAGGTGGAGTAGAAATTGCCTGAATCATCAAAAAATCTTTCCGTTCTTTGTGCAAAGAAAAGCCTTTTTCCATGTCGGAAGTACTTCCATTAAAAATATCCTCCAAAGACAACCCAAAATTTAAGACTCTTTTGAGTTTAATGGATTCTAAAGGGAGAAAAAGAACCGGATTGTTTCTTGTTGAAGGGATTCGAGAAATTGAACGGGCGCTGGCTTCCGGTTATCATATCGATCATTGGACCGTTGCCGACACCGAAAAGGGGGATGAAGCCATTGGAATCATTTCAAAATTAACTTCAGCCCAATGTTATTCGTTATCTCAACCTTTGTTTAAGCAATTGGCCTACCGCGATGAAGTGGTGAATGCAGTTGCAGCTTTTCAAATTGAACAAAAAAATATTCACGACATTTCATTGCCAGAAAATCCATTGGTTATTGTTTTGGATGGTTTGGAGAAACCTGGAAATTTAGGAGCTATCCTCAGATCTTGCGATGCTGCAGGTGCGGATGCCATTCTCATTACTCGTCCTCAAACTGATTTATTTAATCCCAATCTCATTCGTTCAAGCCTGGGCTGTTTCTTTTCGCAACAAATTGCATGCGGAACAGAGGAAGAAGTTTTTCAATTTCTTACCGAAAGAAACATTCAGATTTTCTCAACGTTTTTCGAAGATGCTGTGGATGCCTTTGTTCCCAATTATCGATTAGGTACCGCCTTTGTGATGGGAGGAGAAGCTTTCGGTATTTCCGATTTTTGGGTAAAAAACAATACCCAGAAAATTTTTGTACCGATGCGCGGAATTGCTGACTCCTTGAATGTAAGTACCTGTACTGCAGTTTTGTTGTACGAAGCTCTTCGGCAAAGACGATGATTCGAATTGGACTGATTTCTGATACTCACGGTCATTTTCCGAATTCGGTTTTCAAGTACTTTGAAGAGTGCGACGAAATTTGGCATGCTGGAGACATTGGGAGTATCGAGGTTTTGGAATCATTGAGAAATTTTCGACCAACAAGAGCAGTTTATGGAAACATCGATGGTCAAGAAATACGACAAGAAACCGAAGAGCATTTGATTTTTACCGTGGAAGGTGTCAAAGTTTTGATTACCCACATCGGCGGTTATCCCGGCAGATATTCTCCCCATGCTCGTCAATTCATCGATCGTGAAAAGCCAACGTTGTTCATTTGCGGTCATTCCCATATTTTGAAAGTAATGCCTGATCCCGCTCGTCCCGGTCTTTTGCACATGAATCCTGGTGCAGCGGGTGTTCACGGATTTCATAAGGTATTAACGTTACTCCGGTTTACGATTGATTCTGGAAAAATATCAAATCTTCAGGCGATTGAACTCGGAGAACGTGGAAAAATGGAAATCTCTGAAGGAAAATAAAACCCGGCATTCCACCTTTGCCTAACTTTGCAGCATGAGAATTGTATTTCTAGGAACTCCAGAATTTGCTGTTGCCTCATTGGAGGCACTCATTGCGCATCAATTCAATGTGGTAGCAGTGGTTACAGCCCCTGATAAACCATCGGGTAGGGGACTTAAATTAACCCCATCTCCGGTTAAGTTGTGTGCTGAAAAGCATGGAATTCCAGTTCTTCAACCTGAAAAACTTAAGGATCCACAGTTTCTTCAAGAACTTTCAGAATTCAAAGCCGATCTTCAATTTGTAGTAGCTTTTCGAATGCTCCCCGAAGTGGTTTGGAACATGCCACCGTTAGGAACCTATAATCTTCATGGATCTCTGTTGCCAAAATACCGCGGCGCAGCTCCCATTCATTGGGCTGTAATGAATGGCGATTTAGAAACGGGAGTGACCGTCTTTAAGCTCAAACACGAGATCGATACAGGAGATATCATTCTTCGAAAAACCATTCCAATTGGACGTTCCGAAACCACTTCAGAAGTTCACGATCGAATGATGTTTGTTGGGGCTGAAGCTTTAGCTGAAGCTGCTAAAATGATTGAAAGTCAAGAAATTAATTTTCTTCCTCAGCGAGAAGATGAGGTTTCGTTGGCTCCAAAATTATTCAAAGAAACTTGTTTGATCGATTGGAGTCAATCGGTAGAAATCGTTTACAACAAAATTCGGGGTTTGGCCTATTTCCCTGGTGCTTATTTTCTATTCCAAGGGAAAACCGTGAAGTTGTTTGGTACAAGAATAAGTTCGGTAAAACTTCAACCTGGGGAAATCAAGGAAACGGATCAGAAATTATTGATCGGCTGTTTGGACGGTTCCTTGGAAATTCTTGAAATTCAGGTAGAAGGAAAGCGCAAAATGGAAATAGGAGAATTCTTGAGAGGGAATTCAGGAACGTTTAGAATTTAAGGTTTACCCCCAACATCATGTGGCGTGGAGGTCGGTAGCGGCTGGGATCAAATGGGGGAGTTCCGAACGAAGTTGCACTTCTAGGGTCTTCAAATCGCGGATCTCTCCACGATAACGGCACATCGTCACCGAATTGATAAGCTACTCCTGTTACTGGATTTGGAATAATGGTATTCAATCGATTGAATACGTTGGTAAGTTGAAAGACCAATTCTACTTTCATTCCTTTTTTGATGTTCCACCATCGTTTTAAATTGCAATCAACCCAATAATTGGCTTGTCCAATTTTAGAATAAACGGCATCTGGATCTGGATCAACGTCGAACAAAGGTCGACCGGTTATCGGATCGTTTCCGATGAAAACATACGGGGTGTATCGGCGCCCAGTTCGGTAAATTCCTTCTACGTAAAATTGAAATTTATTCAAGGCCTTTGTTCCAAACAACCCTTCTTTCTGATCCAAAGTAAATGTTCCGAAAGCCTTTAGATCCAACGGAGAATCCCAAGCCATGGGTCGTTCTTTGGTATTTTCTCTGTTTCCGTTGTTCAGAATATCTTTCAACGCTTCATTGGCAGAAGAACTTTGACCGCTAGCTACCATATAACTGGCACTTGCTTGTCCGTAAAACCATTTGCCCGCTTTTTTGGTATAGGTGATTTCCAATCCCCGAACGCGGGCATAGTCGGAGTTGATACGAATGGTTCGCGCTATTTCACGACCCGTAATGTCTTTGATTTGAACCGATGCAGAGGTGATGAAATCGTATTTGTCTTTCCAATAAGCTGAGACTCCTAATGCATCATTTTTATCCAGCTGAGTCCTCAATCCCAATTCGTAAGAGATGTCGTATTCTGGATTCAAATTAGGATTACCAACGCGCGAAACCGTTGAACGATCTTGGTACAAAGGATTCAATCCGGCATAAACGAAAGACGGGTGCGGCAAATTCATGCTGTGATTGTAGTTGAAAAACAACATTTGATTGTCCTTAACGGGAAAAGATGCCGAAATTTTCGGTAAGAAACGCATCTTCATTCGCTGTCCAAATACCTGTAAGGTTTGATCCAAATATTGTTGCCTTACCTCATCGCGAATGGGGGTATTGGTGGCAGCAACGGCTTCATCTACAAATTTACCGGGGAACCAATATTCCATTCGGCCACCAATTTCGGCCACCAATCCTTTGTATTTGGTTTTATTGGAAACGAAGAACGATCCTCGTGAAGGAGAAACCTTCCACACATCCGAGTAATCTCCTAAACGAAAACTTTGGGTATATGTACCATTGGGCAATTGAATGGGTGCTCCAATCCACGGACTGGAAATATCAATCCACTGCATTTCTTGGCGCTTGAATTCCGTTCCGAAAGTGAGCCTATTTCCCGTTTTTCCATAGTAGTAATTTCCGGTAAACTTGGTTGCATATTCCTCCAAATAGTGGTCGTGCCACAAAGTTGCAATGCCGTTGTTGTTGAATAATCCGGGGCCAGGCATCACGAAAACAACGGAATCATTTGGATTGAATAAACTGGATGGGAAATCAACAATCACCCTCGGATCCAATTCGGTATCAACGTTTTGTGGGCGCCATGGGCGACCATTTGCATCAGCTCGCAGTTTTACAAAAAGCCTTGAAGCGGTAACATTGAACGAAATTTTGGAATTGGGGGTATGGGTAAGGTTGAACGACTCCAAATTGGTATCGTGGGTGTAGGTATTGCCGTTATCCGGCTGCAACGAAAATTTATATTGATAACCGGGAGAGAAAGCAGCATCATTTCCAAAAATTCGAAGCATGTTTTCATCTTGGTTGATGGTGATGCTCTTCAAATAATTGAATGAGAGTTTGGTTTTCGACGAAAAATTGTAATCCAATTTCAACATGGTTGCCCAGCGGTTATCTTGGGTAGGCGCTAGGAACGTTGAAGTAGGGTAGAGGGAGGAAATAACCTGATTGGCTGGTGTTCGGAAATATTGATCGTCGAAAGTTGTTTTAAACGTATGGAAGAACTTGAGTTTTTTGTTTTTGGTTAGCGGACCTCCCATGGAATACTCGTAACTGGAATTGTTCCAAACCGAATTCCAATTGCGGTTGAACCCCAATTGGTCTTTCCGAAAACCAGCCGAAGCCTCAAATTTATCTCCACCGGAACGGGTTTTCGTTTTAACGATTCCTGCCGTTCCGTCTCCAACTGAAACGTCACCGCCACCGGTAGTCACGTTAATCTCGTCGATGGAGTTCGAACCTAAATCAATCCCAAACCCGGTTCCAGCCATGGGATCTGAGGCGTTTACTCCATCAATTAAGAAAGCTGTTTCATAGGTTCTTCCACCTCGAATGCTAATTCCTTCTGGATTCAGAACCACCCCAGCTTGGGTATTTAATATCCCTTGAACTTGACGAGTTGGAGCGGCTTCAATGGTTGATCTGTCAACGCGGGTTTCGGTTTTGGTTTGATCAATATCAACCAACGGCTTTTCACCAATAATCCTGAAATTTTGATCTAACGTAATGGCTGATGAAGCCAATTGTACCTGGAGATCCTTTTTTTCACCGACTTTTAATACGATGTTGGTGTACAATAGCTTTTCGTATCCAATCATTCCAATCTCAACATTGTAAGTTCCCGGTTTTACAAAAAGCATGAACTTTCCGTTGTTGTCGGTGAATGCTCCATAAGTGGTTCCCTTACAAACGACGCTTACTCCAGAAATAGGTTTTCCATCGGTTTTCTCAGTAATTCGACCCATGATGGTCGCTTTGTCCTGAGAAAATGAAGCGATTGAAATCAAACAAAAGATTAGAAAAACGAAAAAACGCATCCTGCAAAGTTAATCCAATGGGTTACCAACTTCATCCATTACCAAAACATTTCCTTTTCCATCTTCTAAAAAAGTAGCTGTTCCATGATCTGGATGGAAAACGTCGTTCATTTCCATGCCATAAGGATTTAAATTGCTGAGAAGAACTTGGGCATAAACGCTTTCATCCCAATCTTGAAAAACGGGCGTTTCTGCTAAATTTTCAGGAATTCGCATGCCTAAAACGGTTTCAGGGACTTCATCAGTAGGTAAACTGATCCCATATTCATACAAATTATTCATTAAGAAAGATTTGTAAGTTACCATGGAATACAATTCGTCGAATTGAATGGGATGCAAAGTAACCGCCTGAAACATTTTGAAATAATCGGTGTAAAATTTCTTTTGAACCGCGTTGTCGAGCAAGGCCACAATGATCCCTAAATCACCCACCCGCAACGACAGCGTAAATGCATTTAATCCAGTTCTAAAGTCAAATCCATTCGAGCCCTTTACCTCGTGAACCTTGAAAAGAAACACGGAAAATGGACGAAATCCTTCAATTTTAATTTTCCCCAGGTGCGATTGCAACACGTAGTGAAGCATTTGAACCCGATTAATCACCCGATCGTCGAATAACTGTTGATTTCGGTCGTTCAGTTTATTTTTAGCCAAAAAATATTCGTGGTACAAAACGCCATACCACAACTGACACAAATAGGCATGCAACTTATCCTCCTGAATGAATGGGATGGCGGCGGTACCGGCTTGCAATAAGTCTTCCGCATGTTTTAGAATATCTGACCATCCTGAGCTCAATGCTGTGGAAGAGAGGGGAAGTTTAAAATTTTGGTATTCCATTTGGTCTCCTGAAAGAAAGGATAGGCGTTTGGAAGAAATTCCAAACTTTTGAATCATCCAAGGGAAAAAAACTTCTTGAATATTTTCCTTTTCTACTTTCTCTCCGGTAAGAAAACATTTACCGAAATGAAAATCCATTTCATCGAATGGGTTGTATAGGGGGATTTTGTTTTCCATTTTTTTGATCTTTGGGGTAAGGACAGTTTTTACAACCACTACCGCAACAATAGCCGCGTTTTAAATGATACTCTTTGGTGAAAACCAAAAGTCCATTTTCATTGATCACAAAATCAATTCCTTCTTTTAACATGAATAACCAACGTAAGATGCTGGAGTGATAAGTTTTAGTTCATTTTTAATTTCATCGGAAACGTGGAGTCCTTCGATGAAATCGAAAATGGTTTGTTGGGTAATTTTTCCACCACCTCTGGTTAATGCCTTAAGGGCTTCATAAGGTTTGGGATAATTTTCACGACGTAGAATGGTTTGAATTCCTTCAGCAACAATGGCCCAATTTTCATCCAAATCGTGTTGAATTGCTGCTGGATTGACCAATAGTTTGCTCATTCCTTTGGTAATGCTCGCCAATGCAATTTCGATGTGAGCAAAGGGAACTCCAAGATTTCGCAACACGGTAGAATCGGTTAAATCGCGCTGCAAACGTGAAATGGGTAGCTTTGCTGACAAAAATTCAAGCAGCGCATTAGCCATGCCCAAATTTCCTTCCGCATTTTCAAAATCGATGGGATTAACTTTATGGGGCATGGCACTGGATCCTACCTCATTGGCAATGACCCGTTGCTTGAAATATTCCATGGAAATGTATTGCCAAACATCACGACAAAAATCAATGAGGATGGTATTGATTCGTTTCGCATTATCAAAAAAAGCCGCTAAATAGTCGTAGTGTTCAATTTGGGTCGTTTTTTGGTAACGGGTTAATCCCAATTGGTTTTCAACGAAATTGTTGCCAAAAGAAGGCCAATGGATGTTGGGATAAGCAACTTTGTGCGCATTGAATCCACCTGTTGCTCCACCAAATTTTGCTGCAATGGGAACCAATTCAAGGGTTTCGATTTGACGTTGGAGGCGTTCTACAAACACGTCAAATTCTTTTCCAAGGGTTACCGGACTCGCTGGTTGTCCATGTGTTTTTGCCAACATGGAAATCGATCGGTAATCGTTCGCATGTTGTTCCAGGATTTCGACCAACTTTTTCAGTTGGGGTAGGAAATGCTGTTGCGAATAATCTTTCAATGAAAGCGGAATAGCAGTATTATTGATGTCTTGACTGGTTAATCCGAAATGGATGAACTCGAAATTAAATTCAGGAATTTCCTTCTCCAAAACTTCCTTCAGGAAATATTCCACCGCTTTTACATCGTGATTGGTGGTTGTTTCAATTTCTTTGATGCGCGCTGCTTGTTGTTCAGAAAAATTTGCAACCAATGCGCGCAATGTGGAAATATCGTTTTTAGTAAAGTTGTATTTCCATCCTAATGGCATGTTATTCAGTGCTATAAGGTATTCAATCTCAATGATTACTCGATATTTGATGAGTCCAAATTCACTGAAAAAAGCCGATAAATGTTTGGTTTTTCCTCGATAACGGCCGTCAATAGGGGAGAGGTTAAAAAGTTCTTGCATGCCTTTGCTTTCGATTCCGAAATTTCTTCTTAAAATTGCAGATGCAAAAATCGGTAATTTTCTCGGTATTCTTCTGCTTTTTCTTTTTTTTAGGATGGTCTCAGGATCATGCTACGCGCAGCATGAAAAAAGAAATGAAGGCTTATAATAAGAAGATGAACAACGGAAATAAAGCTCAAGTTGGAGAAAGTGAATTTGCAAAAGCCCCCAAGAAACCGTTTCTGCAACGCCTTGGAATTGTTAAAGTGAATGCTTTAATTCCTAATTTCTTTGAATCTGCCAATCGGCAGGACAAAAAAACCGCTCGAAGAATGAAAAAGAATTACAGAAAAGCTAAAAAAAGAATGAAGAAAAACTTTTCTACTCATTTTCACTTATACAAAAAGGAAAATCAAATTGTGATCAGTGAAGTTTGAAAATAGAAGCGGAATCTCCTTTAACCTGGAACACAACAATTGGTTAGGACAAGAGAAGTTTATTATTGCAGGTCCTTGCAGCGCAGAATCAGAAGAACAAGTTTGGGAAACCGTTAAGGACTTCAAAAAATCATCCATTTCGGCCATTAGAGCTGGGATTTGGAAGCCAAGAACGCGTCCGAATTCATTCGAAGGTTTCGGTGAAATCGCACTTCCCTGGTTGGTTCAAGCTTCCAAAAAAGTTGAAATCCCTTGCATGGTCGAAGTCGCAACTCCTTCCCACGTAGAGAATGCACTGGCCGCAGGTGTGGACATGATTTGGATTGGCGCCAGAACGACCGTAAATCCATTCGCAGTTCAACAACTCGCCGATTGTTTAAGAGGAATCAATGTCCCCGTTTTCGTGAAAAATCCGGTTAATCCCGATTTAGCACTCTGGATGGGCGCCCTTGAACGAATTGATCACGCAGGAATTACCAAACTAGCTGCCATTCATCGCGGTTTTTCTTCGGGCAAAAGGTTGATTTACCGAAATGAACCTCGTTGGGAAATTCCCATTGAACTTAAACGACTTGCTCCCAATATTCCATTAATCAACGATCCCTCCCACATTTGTGGTAGAACAGACATTCTACAAAACATCGCACAAAAGGCCATGGACTTGGAGTTTGATGGGTTGATGATCGAGACCCATTTTCAGCCGACCTCGGCCCTCAGCGATGCTGAACAGCAAATTACTCCTCAACAATTGTTTGAATTGCTCAAGCAAGTTAAACTGAGATCTGCCCCTCAATCCTTCACGAGCAATGAAAGTTTGGAACAAGTGAGGAGAAAAATTGACGATTTAGATCACCAATTGATTCATTTATTGGCTGATCGAATGCGGCTTTCCCAAGAAATTGGCGCCATAAAAGCACAAAACCATTTAACCATCATGCAAT
Organism: Bacteroidota bacterium; assembly: GCA_947459245.1. Taxonomy (GTDB): domain Bacteria; phylum Bacteroidota; class Bacteroidia; order UBA7662; family CANHCV01; genus CANHCV01. Next base: position 33,677 of record CANHCV010000014.1, on the reverse strand, counting down.
TTGATCGGTGGAGGAGTTTGGTGGTTGACCGATTAAAAACTGGAAATGAATTGGGGCTTGATCGCGAATTTTTACTTCAAATTCTTCAAAATATTCACCAACTTTCCATTCAAGTTCAAATGGAAATTTTCGATTCTTACAAAGATCAAGTTCCATGAAAACCATCGATTGGATCGAATTGATTGGGATTACAAAAGAAAATAGGGTTTTTCTTATTGTTGACGAATATTTTCAAAACCATCCATGTTTGAATGATTTGAACTTTGAACACATTTTTTTTGTCTCTTCATCCAATGCCAAATCATTGTCTATCGTTGAAAAGGTATGGACCAGTCTTTTGGAAAATCATTTCACCAAAACAGATCATCTCATTGGAGTAGGAGGGGGAAGCATTACAGATCTTACCACCTTTGTTGCTGCTACGTTTAAAAGAGGAATTCCCCATATTCTTGTCCCAACCACCCTCCTCGCTGCAACCGATGCAGCCATTGGCGGAAAGGGTGGAATCGACTTTGGGAATTCAAAAAATGCCGTTGGAGCAATCAAAGAACCTCAATTTCTGGTTGTTCATTCCCCATTTTTTCAAACGCTGGGCCAAGAAGAACTGGCATACGGGTGGGCGGAAGTTGTGAAACATGCGCTCATTGGATCAACGGAACTTTACCATGAAATAACCCTGCATCAGTTTCAACACGTTGATTTTTTGGTATCAAAAAGTATCGAATTCAAAAAAGGAATTGTAGAAAAGGATTTGATGGAGCAAAATTGGAGAAAAATTTTGAATTTCGGACACACCCTTGGACATGCCTTGGAATCGTTTCAAAATGAAATAAAAATGCCCTTTTCTCATGGGAAATGCGTTGTTTTGGGCATGTTGAAAGAAATGGAAATCATGGAAAAATTAGGTTCATTGGCAAGTTCTGAAAAAGCAGAATTGACTAAGTGGATCGAACATTTATTTCCAATTCAGGAAGAATCTCAAATCCCTTGGATTCAAGTATTACCCTACCTCAAAAACGATAAAAAAAATGAAGGAAATCTGATTGGTTTTGTTGAATTTTGCGGTGTTGGAAAAGTAAACCCAGAAATGAAATTATCCCTTCAAACAGTACAAACGCTGTTGTCATGATTTATCAAATTCAGAAGCCGCAATTTCCCATCTCTCACCTTCAAATTCAACTTCCCGGTTCGAAAAGTGAAACCAATCGATTGTTGATCATTCAGCACTTTTTGAAACAATCGCTTGATTTCAAAAATGCCAGCGAGTCCGACGATAGTTTCATTTTGGAAAAAGCCTTAAAGTTTGATTCTACAACCATTCATGTTGGGAAAGCTGGAACAGCCATGCGGTTTTTAACCGCATTATTGGCAATTACTCCTGGAGAATGGATCATTGAAGGCGATGAACGAATGCACGAACGTCCGATTGAAGGTTTGGTTGATTGCTTGCGCGAATTGGGCGCGGAAATTGAATACACCGAGAACGAAGGTTACCCACCTTTAAAAATCAAAGGAAAACCATTGGATGGGGGAGTAGTGCAATTGGAAAATCCGTTGAGTTCTCAATTCGTCTCTGCCCTCATGCTTGTTGCGCCGTACATGAAAAACGGATTAACCATTGAGCTATTTGGCGATATTGTTTCCCAGCCCTACATCACCATGACTTCTGGTTTGTTGTGGGATTTTGGAGTTGAAGTCCAGTTTTCGGGTAAAAAAATTATCATTCCTCCTTGTCATTACGAATTCAAACCCCACAATGTGGAAAGCGATTGGTCGGCAGCAGGTTATTGGTACGCTTTAAACAGTTTCTTAAGTTTTCCCGAATTGGAATTGAGCACGCTTCGGTTGGTAAGTTTTCAAGGAGATAAGAAAATCGTTGAGTTGTACAAAAACTTTGGAATTGAAACCCGATTTGGAAAGGATAAAGTTGTTCTCTGCAATTTTCACCAAGTTTCCAATTACTTTAAACACGATTTCAAAGATGAGCCGGATCAGGTTCAAACGTTTGTTTGCTTAGCTGCCGCTCACCGGATTAAAGCTCGTTTTTCTGGTCTTCAAACGCTTTTTATCAAAGAAACCAATCGAGTAGATGCGCTGCAAAAAGAATTGAAAAAGTTCAATGTAGAAATGAATGAAACGACTCCCGGATTCTATGAATTGCAGTATGGAGATGTTCCTGATAAAACGGTTCCCATTCGAATTTCAACCTATGAAGATCATCGGATGGCCATGGCATTTTCGGTTTGGGCCGCTGCGGGGTATTGCATTGAAATCGAGAACCCCGAAGTTGTTTCGAAGTCGTATCCCCATTATTGGGATGATTTGAGGCGTGCTGGTTTTTCGGTAGAAGAGGTGAATTAATGAGATCTTAATGCTTTGGTTATTTCACGAATCAAAGCCGGACCCTTGTAAATAAATCCGGAGTAAATTTGAATTAAATCAGCTCCTGCCTCAATTTTTTCTTTTGCGTCTTTCGCATTCATGATTCCGCCGGATCCAATGATCACTTTGTCTTTGCCGAGAATTTTTCGCGCATCCCGAACCAATTGGGTGCTTAATCGGGTTAGGGGAGCTCCTGAAAGTCCTCCAGCACCCAGTTCTTCCACCATTTTCTCGCTCGTATTTAATCCGTTACGACCAATGGTGGTGTTGGAAATGATCATTCCTTCGATGGGCGAATTTTTGACGCAAACGCAAAGTTCCTGAAAGTCGCTTTCGTTTAAATCTGGCGCAATTTTCAAGAGAATGGGTTTACTTTTCATCATTCGCTTCCGCTCTTGGTCCAAACGCTCCAAAAGGGTTTCCATAAAACTAACCGATTGTAAATCTCTTAATCCTGGAGTGTTAGGTGAGCTTACGTTAACCACCAAATAATCAACATGTTCGTATATCCCATTGAAAGCAATGATGTAATCTTGGATCGCTTGATCATTGGGGGTTATTTTGTTTTTTCCGATGTTTCCACCGATGATTTGATTCGGTTTTTTCGATTTTAAATTCCGAACAACTTGCTCCAAACCAACGTTGTTAAAGCCCATTCGATTGATGATGGCTTGGTCTTCAACCAAACGGAATAATCGAGGTTTCGGATTCCCATCTTGGGGCAATGGAGTTACCGTGCCGATTTCTACAAAACCAAATCCTAAATCCAACATTTCGTTGTAAAATTCAGCGTTTTTATCAAATCCAGCTGCTAAACCTAGTCGACTCGGAAACGTAATTTCCATCAAAGAGAACGAATCTTTTTTCTGAAGTTTTGTTTGAAATGGATTCAAGACAAATTTCAAAACCGGTTTTGAAAAGAAAAATTTGAGAAGTTTGATGGTAAAATGATGTGCTTTTTCCGGATCAAGGGAAAACAAATATGCTTTAAGGATCGAGTACATGCAACAAAATTAAGGTTTGGGGCTGATTTTTACCAATCCCATTTTATTCGATAATTTATATTATGTTAAGTAAAGAAAGTAAGAAGCCGTCTTATCTTTGTTCTTATGCTGGAATGGAATAATTTATCGTATTGGGAATCGAAAATTTGGAAAAAGAAATTTGATCTCATTGTTGTTGGTTCTGGAATTACCGGAGCAACGGCGGCCATTCACTTTGCAAAAAGAAATCCGGGAAAAAGAATATTGGTTCTTGATCAATTTCAATTTGGATTAGGAGCAACTTCTAAAAATGCCGGATTCATTTGTTTCGGATCTCCCTCAGAATTGCTAGAAACGAAAAATAACTTTGGAATCGATTTTCTGGAGTCTCAGCTTCGAAAAAAATGGCACGGACATCAAATTTTGCTTAAAACGTTCGGGTCTTCGGCCATTCATGCAAAAATGCAAGGCGGATCTGAAGTTTTTCAAAACAAAGAAAATGCAGAATACGCCTTGGAAAATCTTCCGTTACTCAATCAGTTGTTTAAAAAAGTTTCCAAAGTTTCGGATCAGTTTACGTCATCAGCTTGCCCTTTTCCTCGTTTTTACGAATCTTCCATTTCGATACAGGTAGAAGGAAATCTCGATTCTGGATCATTGCTGAATCAAATTCGTAAAAAATTCTCGGTAAACAACATTCATTTTTTAGGCGGATTGAAGGTGGAGAATTTTGAGCGAAAATCAACCGGAATACATCTTCAAGGGAATGATTTTGAATTTATTTCCGAAAAGGTCCTTTTTGCTACCAACGGATTTGCTTCTGAAAATCCAACCGTTCAACCTGTTCTTCCGGGACGTGGATTGGTGAAGGTTTCTTCCCCCCTCTCCTACCCGTTTCCAAACGGAACTTTTCACTTGGATCGTGGTTACACCTATTTTAGAAAAGTCGATGGAAACCGTTTACTCATTGGAGGTTACCGGAATTTGGATAAAAAATCGGAAGAAACGCTGGAAGTTGGTAAAAACGAAGTCATTTCTTCAGCCATAGATCAGGTTACAAAAGAGAACATATTGGGTTTTTTGCCCGAATGGGACTATTCCTGGAACGGTTGGATGGGTTTTACTGCCGATGAAAATCCGATCATTCAGAAATTGGATGATGGAATTGTCGTTGCCGCCGGAATGAATGGAATGGGAGTTACTTTAGGTCCATTCGCAGCCTTGGAGGCCTTGCGCCTTTTTCGATGATTTTACCTTTTCCACAATTTTTCAATAATTGAATTAATGCATTGAAATTCAATGTTTTGTTTTTGGGTATTCTCTTTTAATTCCTTTGCAATTTCTTTGCTTAAAAGCTATCTTTGAGAACACGAAAAAAGTGGAACAATGAGTGAAGAGATGAAGAAAAACACCGGTGATTACGGTGCGAGTAATATTCAGGTACTGGAAGGATTAGAGGCGGTTCGGAAAAGACCTGCCATGTACATTGGCGATATTGGAATCAAAGGGTTGCACCATTTGGTTTACGAGGTCGTTGATAACTCCATTGACGAAGCCCTTGCCGGTCATTGCGATACCATTCAAGTTACCATACATACCGATAATTCCATTACCGTTGAAGATAACGGACGTGGTATTCCTACTGATTTACATCCAAAAGAAAAGAAATCGGCCTTAGAAGTGGTAATGACGGTTTTGCACGCTGGTGGAAAATTTGATAAGGATACTTACAAGGTTTCTGGTGGTTTACATGGTGTGGGGGTTTCTTGCGTGAACGCGCTTTCAACCCAATTGATTGCTACGGTCCATCGTGGAGGTAAAGTTTATCAGCAGGAATACAATATTGGTAAACCGCTTTACGATGTAAAAGAAATTGGAACTACCAATCGCACAGGTACCATTGTTCATTTCAAGCCGGATGATTCCATTTTCATTCACACCGAATACAAATTTGAAACGCTTCAAAATCGTATGCGGGAACTTGCATATCTGAATAAGGGAATAAAAATTACCCTTACAGATGAGCGTGAGCAAGATGAAAACAATGAAAACAGATCTGAATTGTATTATTCAGAAGGTGGTTTGCGTGAATTTGTTACCTTTTTAGATCAAAGCCGAGAGCCCCTCATTCCAAACCCCATCTACATGGAAACCACCAAAGGTGAGATTCCCGTTGAAGTGGCATTGCAATACAATACCTCTTATTCAGAAAATCTCTCCTCCTATGTGAATAACATCAATACCATTGAAGGTGGTACCCACGTTGCAGGATTCAGAAGAGCCATTACACGTACTCTAAAGAGTTATGCTGAAAAAGAAGGATTGACCTCAAAATTGAAGTTCGATATTTCTGGAGATGATTTTCGCGAAGGACTTACAGCGGTTATTTCGGTTAAAGTACAAGAACCCCAATTCGAAGGTCAAACCAAAACCAAATTGGGGAACAGTGAAGCTACCGGAGCCGTTGATGTTGTGGTTGGTGAAATGCTCAATAACTACTTGGAGGAAAATCCAAAAGAGGCCCGCAAAATTGTAGATAAAGTCATCCTCGCAGCAACCGCTCGTCACGCCGCCCGAAAAGCTCGTGAAATGGTGCAACGGAAAAACGTTATGGGCGGCATGTCGCTCCCCGGAAAATTGGCCGATTGCTCGGAAAAAGATCCTGCTCGTTCTGAAATTTTCCTTGTCGAAGGAGATTCGGCGGGTGGAACAGCTAAACAAGGACGCGATCGAAATACCCAAGCCATCATGCCTCTTCGTGGTAAAATCCTCAACGTGGAAAAGGCCATGGAGCATAAAATTTACGAGAACGAGGAAATTAAAAATATTTTTACCGCCCTTGGAGTCAGTATCGGAACAGCTGAAGATAACAAAGCCCTCAATTTGGATAAATTACGCTACCACAAAATTGTGATCATGTGTGACGCCGACGTTGACGGTTCTCACATTACCACGTTGATCATGACGTTCTTCTTCCGTTACATGCGCGATTTAATTGATAAAGGGCACTTGTACATTGCAACTCCCCCACTCTATTTGGTGCGCAGAGGAAATTCACAGCGCTACTGTTGGAACGACATCGATCGTGAACAAGCCGTTGCAGAATTGGGTAAAGGAAACGATAGTTCCGTGGTTATTCAACGATACAAAGGTTTGGGAGAAATGAATGCCGAACAATTGTGGGAAACCACCATGAATCCAGAAAGCCGAACGCTGCGAAGAATCACCATTGATAATGCAGCCTTGGCCGACTCAACGTTTTCTATGCTCATGGGTGACGAGGTTCCACCTCGACGCGAATTCATCGAAAAAAATGCGAAATACGCTCGCGTTGATGCCTAAAAAAAGTTTTTAAAATCAAGAAAGCCCTAACTAAATTAGGGCTTTCTTTTTATGTTGAAATCCATCCTCCTTTTTTTTCTCTTTGGCTTGACTTTTATTCATTTAAAAGCTCAAAATGAAGGATTTATTCAAAATAAAGGTCAATTCCCTAGACAAGTAATCGCTGCGGTTTCTCTTGAAAATGGATTCCTTTTTGTAGAAAAAGATGGATTGGTTTTTTCATTGTTTGATCAACGAAAAACAGAAGAAGAGCATCTTTCTAAAAAAGTTGTGGGTGGTTTACCTCGCTTTGCGCTTAAGCAACAGTTTATTGGGACATCTCCTCAACCGTCCATCGAATTTGAATCTCCCCTACCCCATTATTTCAATTATTTCACCCCGAAAGCTGTTCCACGCGTTTCTATCTTTAAGAAACTATGGATCAAAAATTTTTACCCCGGTATCGATTGGGAAATCTTTATCGAAAACAAACAGGTAAAACATAACTTCTACGTAAGTCATCCGAAGAAAGCCAAACAAATTCAATGGGAGTATCTCGGACTTGAAAAAGTCCACTTGGATCAATCGGGAATTTGGTCCGACTTGGGTTTTACTGAATTTCGAGAATCTTCCCCCGTTTCATTTCAAAATGAAAAAGTCATCAAATCTCGTTTCGAGCAAAAAAACGGCAAGTTCTGTTTTCACATTCAGAATTTAATTTCACAATCACCCATTGTGATCGATCCCATTTTGCAGTTTAGCACTTTTACGGGTGGATTATCGGACAATTGGGGATTTACTGCCACCTACGATAAATGGGGAAATGCCTATGCTGGTGGTATTGCTCGTGGTGCATTCTATCCGGTTTCTTTTGGTGCCATTGATTCAAATTACAATGGTTCAGGTTCCAATCATGACATCGTGATTACCAAATTTGATAGTTCTGGATCTCAACTTCTATACAGTACCTTTTTGGGTGGAGTTCAAGATGATGAACCCATGAGTTTAATTACCGATTCGCTGGGACAACTGTACATTTTAGGTCATAGTTTAAGTGCTGATTTCCCGGTGGATTCCAATGGTTTTGATACTACCCATAACGGAAATTGGGATATCGTTGTTTCGAAATTTAATGATTCTGGTACCGTTTTGCTTGGGTCTACTTTTTTAGGTGGATTCGAAGATGATGCCTTCAATAATTCAAGTAGTACCATTTGGAATTCTTCCAATTTCTTGAATTACAACTATGGTGATTATTGCAGGGGCGAAGTTAATTTGGATCAACATGGAAATATTTACATCGTTTCCAATACAAAATCATCCAATTTTCCGGTTGTTTCTCCGGCTATTCAAGATACATTGAGAGGATTGCAAGATGCCGTGATCTCTTCTTTTAGCTCCGATTTGCGTCGATTACGATTCAGCACCTATTGGGGTGGAAATGATTACGACGCAGCTTATTCCATTCACGTGTCGGATCAAAACCGTGTTTACGTTGGTGGTGGAACGATGAGCCGAAATTTGAATGCATTCCCTGGTGGATTTCAAGCAAATTTCGTGGATACGGTTGATGGGTTTGTTTTTGAAATCGATACGTTGGGAACTCAAATTCTCCATGGAACTTTTGTTGGAACTCCGAATTATGATCAGGTTTTCTTAATTCAAACCGATCTATTGGGCAATGTTTTTGTTGCCGGACAAACCGAGGGAAATTTTCCAATTTCTCAAGGGAAATACGGGAATGTTGGAGGCAAAGTTTTCGCTCAAAGATTTTCTTCTAATTTATCTCAGAGAACCCTTTCTACAACCATTGGAAGTGGAAATCATGCTGGGCCAGATTTTTCACCAACGGCTTTTTTAGTGGATGTATGCGGTAGAATTTATTTAGCTGGATGGGGTGGAAATTTGAATAACTTATTGGGAACCAATCCAAGCCAAGGAAATACTCGTGGATTACCAACGACCTCCGATGCGTTGAAAGATTCTACCAACGGCAATGATTATTACTTGATTGTTTTAGAGAAAGATGCCGATAGTTTGTTGTATGGATCTTTTCTGGGTGGAAATATCAGTGGGGAGCACGTGGATGGGGGCACATCGAGGTTTGATCCTCAAGGAGTTGTTTACCATGCCGCTTGCGCAGGATGTGGCGGATTCTCGGATTTTCCTACTACACCCAATGCCTATTCCCGAACGAACAATTCAACCAATTGCAACATGGCCATTTTTAAGTTGGATTTTCAATTCGTTCGAATTCAGGCCAATTTTACCATTCAGTCCTCTCAAAATTTGCAGGCATGCCAAGGGGTGAAAGTTCAATTTCAATGCCTGTCTGGAAGTCCCGATAGCCTCTATTGGGATTTTGATGATGGCACCACCTCAACCCAACTTAACCCACAACACACGTTTTCCATTCCTCGAAAATATTACGTTAAACTCTTTGTGAAGAATTGTTTTAACACCGATACCATTGTTAAAGAAGTTACCATTTTCCCGCCTCCTCAAATTCGGATTTCGGGACCACCAAAAATGTGTCAGGGCCAGTCGGTTCAGTTGATCGCATCCGGTGGTACAACGTATTCTTGGAATTCCGATTCAACTTTATCCGATACCTCCATTTTTAATCCCATTGCTCGACCTCCGTTAACACGAAAGTATTTCGTTTTGGGAACCGATTCCAACGGCTGTAAAAGTAAAGATTCCATTCAAATCATTGTTTTCAACTCACTCAATCCCATCATTGAAACAGATACCAGCATTTGTGCGGGAGATTCCATTCGCTTATGGGCAAATCAAGATACTTCCCTCATTTCTACTTGGATTTGGGAAAGTAAACGGGTTGGATTTTTAGACTCCAACGCATATCCCTTTTATTCTCCCAACTCAACCGATACCGTTTATTTTAGATACAACACCAAAGATGGTTGCACTTTGGTTGATTCGGTAATTATTAAAATCTTTTTCTCGGTTATTGCTAATGCTGGGCCAGATGTAATTGGTTGTTCGGGTTCTACCATTACTCTCACTGCAAGTGGCGGGTCAGGGTTTGTTTGGAGCACCGGTCAGAAAACTTCTTCCATTTCTGTGGCAGTTAAAGATTCCATTCAATGGTATTCCGTTGTAGTTAATCAGGGCAAGTGCAAAAGCAAACCCGATTCCGTTGCAATTTACCGATCGTCCATTTCTGCCCAATTCGACGTAAACATTGATACCGGATATGCACCACAAGAAGTAAAATTCTTCAATAAAAGCTCCTCCAATGCGGTTGGCTTTGATTGGGATTTTGATGATGGAACGCTGCTGAAAAACGTTGTAAATCCATCCCACATCTATCAAAAAGAGGGTATTTACATTCCAAAACTTTTGGTGGAAAGTGCAAATCCTGTTTGTAGGGATACTTTTGAATACCGATTTATTTTTATTGATTCTGTGAAATTGGTGATTCCGAATGCGTTTTCACCCAACAACGATGGGATCAATGAAAATTTGATTTTTGAAGGATTTAATTTATCGGTCATCGAAGTTCATGTTTTCGATCGTTGGGGACAAGAGATTTTCAAAGGTGAAGGCGAAAAAGTTTCTTGGGATGGAAAATTGAACGGTAAAATTTGTACGGTTGGGGTTTATCCGTATCTGGTAAATGCAGTAGGAAAAAATGGGAAAACCTACCGATGGCAAGGCTTGGTTACTTTGGTTCGTTAGAGTTTTTACCCCAGCGTTTATCTAAGAATTGTTGCATCTCTTGTTCTCGGGGATTTTTTCCGGGTGTAAAGAATTCTTGGTTTTCCAATTCCGATGGCAAGAATGATTGCTTCACAAAATTATTTTCGTAATGGTGGGCGTACAAATACCCTTCTCCGTATCCCAATTGTTTCATCAATTTGGTGGGTGAATTTCGGAGGTGAAGAGGAACTTCCAAATTTGGATTTTTGCGAACCTCTTCCAAGGCCAAATCGATGGCCAAATAACTGGAATTGGATTTCGTACTGCAAGCCAAATAAATAGCACATTGGGAAAGAATGATGCGGGATTCGGGCATTCCTACTTGGTGAACCGCTTGAAACGTATTGTTGGCCAAAATCATGGCAGTTGGGTTGGCATTTCCAATGTCTTCCGACGCTAGAATTAGCATTCTTCGTGCGATGAATTTCGGATCTTCCCCTCCATGAATCATTCGCGCTAACCAATAAACGGCAGCTTGAGGATCACTACCACGAATGGATTTGATGAATGCGCTAATAACATCGTAATGCTGCTCTCCCGATTTGTCGTACCGGGAAAAATTATTGGCTGCAACTTTTTGAACCAAAGCATTGGTAATGTTTTTTTTCTTTTCAGGTAGAATGGAAAAAACAACGGCCTCCAATAAATTGAGAAGTTTACGAGCATCGCCTCCCGAAAATTTGAAGAGATCGTTCGTTTCCGATACGATGATTTTTTGATTTTTCAACCAATCATCCGATTGAAGGGCTCTATTCAATAAATCGTTCAGATGTTCTGGTCTATGTTGTTCGAGAACAAGTACTTGGCATCTTGATAGTAAAGCGGAGTTTATCTCAAATGAAGGGTTTTCGGTGGTTGCTCCGATGAGTGAAATTCGACCTTTTTCCACGGCACCAAGCAACGCATCTTGTTGCGATTTATTGAATCGATGGATCTCATCAATAAATAGAACGGGAGGAAATAAACCCTTGGCCGATTGAATGATTTCCCTTAAATCTTTTACTCCGGCCTCAATGGCAGAGAGAAAATGGAATGGGCGATTGGCCGATTGTGCCAAAATTTGGGCTAAGGTAGTTTTTCCAACTCCTGGAGGTCCCCACAAAATGATGGACGGAAAGCTTCCGCTTTCAATCATATTTCGAAGGGGTTTTCCTTTCCCTACCAAATGCTCCTGACCAACGAATTCATCCAAGCTTTTCGGACGTAAACGCTCTGCTAATGGAATTTGGGTGTTCATGGATTTTGAGAAAGATAATTTCCGGCTAAAAATCCACCGGTCCAAGCAGCTTGAAAGTTAAATCCACCGGTAACTGCATCAATGTTGATGCATTCGCCCACTAAAAATAAATGGGGGACAATTTTACTTTGGAAATTCTTAAAATCAATTTCTTTCAATTCAACACCTCCAGCGGTTACAAATTCTTCCTTATTGGTGCTTTTACCTTTCATGGAAAATTTCGCATGGGTTAGTTGATGAGCCAAACGTTGAACTGAGGCATGAGGCACGTTGGCCCAGGTATCATCTCCATCCAAATGGGCATGTTCTATTAGTTTCGTCCATAACCTTTTGGAAATTGCAGGAAATGGACCCGAAATAATCTGCTTTTTCGGATTTTCTTTTTTCCAATCTTCTAAGGTTGAAAAGGCATCACGTTCTTCCATTTCTCCTAACCAATTTAAAACAATGGTTGCCTCGTAATTCATTTCCGCCAACTTTCGAGCTCCAATGGCCGACAATTTTAAAATTCCAGGGCCAGAAACACCCCAATGGGTAATTAACAGTGGGCCAGTTGTTTCAAACGAGGTTCCTTCTATTTTCGAATGAACCAAAGGAACCGAGACTCCTTGAAGATTATTCAATCGGGTATCTTTGATATTAAACGTGAATAAACTTGGAACGGGTTGAATGATGGTATGTCCTAAATTTTCGAGAATTTCCCAAATCTTACCCGAAGATCCTGATGAAATCACCACTTCATCGAAGAAACTTTGCTGTCCATTTGCAAATTCGATGATTAATCCTTCGTCTTTTTTCCGAATATCAACCACGGGCATTTGGGTAAACACTTCCACGTGATGATTTCTAGCTTCTTGGATAAGGGCTTGGGCAATGTCTTCACTGGAATCGGAAACGGGAAAAACCCGTAAATCGTCTTCAATTTTAAGATCTACTCCCCTTTTTTCAAACCAATCCATGGTATCTCCGGTGCAGAATTTATGGAATGGACCCAAGAGTTCTTTCTCACCACGGGGGTAAAATTTTGTCAATTCCTTTGGATCAAAACATGCGTGGGTAACATTGCATCTGCCTCCACCTGAAATACGCACTTTTTGAAGAACATCCTTTGATTTTTCGAAAATAAAAATTTTGGACTGACTTGAATTTTGAGCAGCTTGAATTGCTGTAAAATACCCAGATGCTCCACCACCTACAATGGCTATTCGTTTACTGCTCATAAAACATGATTTTTTTTAGCCCTTCCCTACCAAAAACGCCAACAGAATCTTCAAAAATTAAGGTTCCTTCCCTGAGATCAATCGCAATAGATTCCATTTTTGATTGATCGGGCTGATTTGATTTTCTCACCAAAACTGGTGTGTTTGTTCTTGAGGATGTTTTTAACGTGGATAAATCAATGGTTGGAAGCGTGGGAAAGTAGGATATTTTTTGTCTTTTTCGGTAATAAATCCAACTTGAAAAAGGAATTTCGATTTGGGTGTGCTGAACATTGATTTTTTCGGCTTTCCAATTCTTATTGAAGAGTTTCCATTTCTCGAGATAATCCAAGAAAATTTCTGGGTTGTTGAATTTGATTTTTGAAATTTGAAGTTGATCTTCAAATACGGAAAACGGGGAAAAATTGGCCTGAATGCTTTCCAATTTCACCAAAGTATCAATTTTTGAAGTGTCATTGAGAAGAATGACATGCGAAAATTTTACCGATATTTCTGGGAAGTTTTTAAAAAAAGATGTGGTGAACGTTGAATATTGAAGTTCTCCCTTGGCCAATTGATTCAGCTCTTCTTTAAATATGTTTTCCAGTTTGCTATTGAGGGCCTGGCTAGCAATGAGCAATAATAAAAGGATGGAAAATCCGATGGTAATAAAGTACTTCACGAAATGAGCTGGGCCTTAAATTCTTCTAAAAAAGCATCTAAAAACAGGGACTTTACTTCATCAAAATCTACTTTTTTCCCTAATTCTTTTTCAATGGAGGTTACCGATTTATCATCGATTCCGCACGGAATCATATGATCGAAAAACGCAAGTTGGGTATTGATATTGAATGCAATTCCATGCATGGTGCACCATCTACTCGATTTGAGTCCAATGGCGCAAATTTTTCGTTCTTTTCCTGCAATTCCTGGTTCTATCCAAACCCCTGTGTAACCATCGTAGGGCTCAGCAGTAATTCCGTAATGTTGGCAAACCCTAATAACACATTTTTCCAAGGAAGAAACAAATGCATTTAAACTGGGTGTAAATTGTTCTAGGTCGAGCAAGGGGTAAACCACCAATTGTCCAGGACCATGAAACGTGATATCTCCACCGCGATTAATGGGATAAAAAGTGGCTCCTAATTCTTGAAGTTGAGTTTCATTCAGAAGAAGGTTTTCTTTTTTTCCTGATTTTCCTAACGTGTAAACAGGAGGATGTTCTACAAAAAGTAATCGGTTGGTAGGTAAAATATTGGTGTGATTGTTTTTATTCTGAATTTTAATTTCAATGGATTCCTTGAAAAAACTTTCTTGGATGTCCCAAACCTCTTTATAATCCCGAATACCTAGATCAATAAATTCAATCGATCTCATGGAATTTGTATGGTTAAAAACGTAACGGAAGAAATCGACATCAAGGTTACTTTTTCAATTGAATTGGGAATCCAGATCGGTTCATGTTTTTGAACGATCATGGTTTCATCATGAGCGGTTAGAACAAGTTCTTCTCCTTCAGTAAGCCACAGCAATTGATTGTTGGAAATTGAAATCGATTGATTTGCATCTAGGGTGTGAATGGAATACGAAAAATAATTTGAAACGATGGTGGAGGAATCTGGAGAATCGGAAGAGAATTTTTCCAACGAAACAGCTTCCAAAGAATCTTCCAGATGAAGTTCACGGAGATTCCCGTTTGCATCCTTTCGATTAAAGTCGAATAAACGGTAGGTTACATCGGAAGATTGTTGAATTTCACCTAATACAATTCCTTTTCCGATGCTATGCACCAATCCTGCGGGAATATAAAACAAATCGTTTTTCTTAACCTTGATTTGATTAATTTCATCGTCGATCCAACCTTCTTGGCTAGCAATTTGAATTTCTTGATGCGTCATTGGTTTTTTCCATCCCAGGTACAAAGAGGCATCTTTTTCATGATCCAGAATGATCCATGATTCGGATTTACCCAAGCAATTGTGTTTTCTAAGCGCAATTTCATCGTTGGGATGCACTTGAATGGAAAGGTCTTCTCGGGCATCGATGATTTTGATGAGAAGAGGGAAATTTTTGTATTTGGATCTGAAAGATGAAGAAAAAAACTCGTTTTGATGATCGGATTGAATGAGTTCACTTAGGGTTTGATGGGTACTTGAAATCAGCGTTTCCTGATTCGAAACGTCGGAAACCAGCCAAACTTCACCGCAGTTTTGAGGGATTGGAGCATTCCATTCCTTCATTTTTGAAATGTGGTTTCCTCCCCAAATTTTAGGTAAGAAAATGGGCTGAAATTTTAGTATTTTACCCATTTTTGTGTAAATATTGAATCAATCCTGCCGTTGAGGAATCCAAATTCTGTGGATTTGAGGCGTTTTGAATAAAGGGAAGCAGCTCATTGCAAAGTTTTTTCCCTAATTCTACACCAAATTGATCAAATGGATTGATGTTGAATAAGGCAGCTTCGCACAATACGCGGTGTTCGTAGGTAGCTACCAAATAGCCCATCGATCGTGGCGTAATTGCTTTCAGAAGGAGTGTTGTTGATGGGCGATTCCCCAAAAAGGTCTTTTCCGGCGATGTTGATTTCTGACCAATCATCAAAGCCCTGGATTGTGCAAATAAATTCGATAACAACTTGGTTTGATGTTCTTGAGAGGAATGGGTTTGATGGGTTACGCCAATAAATTCAACATGTAATTTTTCTGTACCTTGGTGAATCAACTGGAAAAAGGAATGTTGCGCATCGGTTCCGGGAGCTCCCCACCAAACAACTCCAGAACGATGAACGGGATTTCCATCAACATCAACTCCTTTGCCATTGCTTTCCATCACCAATTGTTGAAGAAAAGGCACAAGCAAAGCTAAACGGTGAGAATAGGCGGCTACAACTTTGGAGTTAAATCCGTTTTTTTGAAAATAATGATGGTCAATCCCAGCCAAAATAACCGGTAGGTTCTTTTCAATGGGATCTTGTTCAAAAGCCAAATCGGCGCATTCGGCCCCCTGCAATAACTCTCGAAAATGAGTAGCGCCGATTGCACAAACCAAGGATAATCCTACTGCGCTCCAAAGGGAATACCTCCCTCCTACCCAATCCCAGAAACCGAAAATTCTCGACTCATCAATTCCAAAATCTTTGGCTAATTGAACATGGGTTGAAACCGCTGCAAAGTGGTGTGAAATGCAATTCTCACCCAATTGTTGAATCATCCAACGCTTCGCGGTAAGAGCGTTTTGAAGTGTTTCTTGGGTGGTAAATGTCTTTGAACAAACGATGAATAACGTAGTTTCAGCATTAATTTCCGTTAAAACATCGTGCAAGGCTTGTCCATCAATATTGGAAACAAAATAAACCTTGGTTCCGCCTCTGAAATCTCGAAGTGCGTCGTACAAAAATTTGGGACCTAAATCCGATCCGCCGATACCGATGTTCACCACGGTACTGATCGGTTGACCTGAAAATCCCTTCATTTTTTGATGAAATGCGAGGTCTCCAAAATTCAAAAATTGATCGCGAACAGTAAAAACTTCTTGATCTATCTCATCCTTAACTTCTGATCTCCTCAAACGGAAATGCATGGCTGCGCGATCTTCGGAATGATTGATTCGTTCACCACCAAAAAAGTTATTACGAGCTATTTCAATGCGTTCAAGTTGCTCTTTATTAAGCAAATGGAGTGATTCAATGTGATTTTTCGAAAAATCAGCCAACAAAAAATCATTCTCCAGAGTCAATTTTGAAAATCGATCTGGATCAGATTGAAAAAGTTGATTGAGATCTTGTGCCATGCATTAAAACAATCCAGAAATTACTCCATTGGCATCCACATCGATGGCTTCAGCACTTGGAATTTGAGGCAAGCCTGGCATTCTGAGGATTTCTCCAACAATGGGTACAATAAAACCAGCTCCAGCGGCGAATTCAAATTCACGAATGGTTAGTGTAAAACCGGTCGGGCGACCTAATCTTTTTGGATCATCGGTAAAGCTATATTGCGTTTTAGCCATACAAATGGGCAATTTATCCATTCCCAATTTGTAAATCTTTTTCAAATCGGTTTTCGCTTTGGAAGAAAATTCAACACCAGCAGCGCCATAAATTTTTTGTGCAATGGCATTGATTTTGTTTTCTACCGTGTCGTTCCAATCGTAGGTAGGAATGTAGTTGCCTTCGCAACTTTCAATGGCTTCAACCACCCGTTCAGCCAACTCTTTCATTCCTTCTCCTCCTTTGGCCCAGCCTTCAGCAACGGCTACTTTAGCTCCCAACGCATTTACGGCATCAAAAACCAATTGCAATTCTGCTTCCGTGTCGGAAACGAATCGGTTGATGGAAACCACCGGTGGTAAACCGAAGGATTTCATGTTTTCAATGTGTTTTTTGAGGTTTTCTAATCCGTTGGCCAACGCTTCCAAATTTTCGGATTTGAGTTCATCCAATTTCACGCCACCGTGGTACTTCAAAGCGCGAATGGTAGCTACAATCACTACTGCTTTGGGTGAAATACCTGCGAATCCGCATTTGATGTTGAGGAATTTTTCTGCGCCCAAATCGGCACCGAAACCGGCTTCCGTTACCACGTAGGGCGCAACAGACATTCCTAATTTCGTGGCATTGATTGTATTGGTTCCTTGTGCAATGTTCGCAAACGGACCGCCGTGAATGATGGCAGGATTGCCTTCCAAGGTTTGCACCATGTTGGGTTTAACCGCATCTTTCAACAACGCAGCCATGGCTCCTTGTGCCTTTAGATCGCGAGCAAAAACAGCTTTCCCGTCGAAAGTATTTCCAACATAAATGTTTCCACAACGATTTTTGAGATCTTCTAAATCTTTGGAAAGGCAAAGAATAGCCATGATTTCAGAAGCAGCCGTAATATTAAAACCTCCTTCTCGTGGAATACCTCCCGATTTTCCTCCCAAACCTACAATGAGATTTCGCAAGGAACGATCGTTCATATCCATCACACGTTTCCAAACAACGGTTCTTGGATCGATATTCAGGTTGTTTTCCGCTTTGTTTTGAACATTATTGTCAATCAATGCAGCCAAAAGGTTGTTTGCTTTTTCAACGGCAGAAAAATCGCCCGTGAAATGCAAATTGATATCTTCCATTGGAACCACTTGAGAAAAACCTCCGCCGGCAGCTCCACCTTTTACTCCAAAAACAGGTCCTAGAGATGGCTCTCGAAGAACCACAACTGCTTGTTTACCAATTTTATTAAGTCCTTCGGTTAATCCAATACTTGTGGTAGTTTTCCCTTCACCAGCAGGAGTTGGATTAATGGCAGAAACTAGAATTAAATTCGAGTTTTTAACTTTGGATTCATCGATCAAATGAAGCGGTAATTTGGCTTTGAATTTGCCATAATGTTCTAAATCGTCGGATGAAATTCCAACTTTTAATGCAATTTCATTGATATGGGAAAGTTTCGCAGCTTGTGCAATTTCTATATCTGAAGGTACGTGACTCATTTTTGTTCTTTTTCTTTTTTGTTTAATCCATCAATGATTTCCCAGGTTACGTTAAGGGTTTCTCCACCCGAAATAACCGGTCCACCATTGGATCCATCTAAGATGTAATCGTAACCATGCTGATTACGGTATTCATCAAAGAAGGTTTTTAATTTGTTGTATAACTTTTTGTTGAGGTTATCTCGGTTGCTTGCAAATTGCTCCTCTGCAGAACCCAATTGTCTTTTTAAATTCTCATCATCTCGCAGCAAATCAGTTTCAGCAGCCTTGATTTGATCTTGAGTCATTCGGTAAGCCGCACGTTGGTAATCGTCGTACTTTTTTGCCAACTGCTCTTGTTTAGCCATGATTCCGTTTCTTTTGGAGTTGAAATCGGAAGTTAATTGCTTCAACAAATCCTGGTAATAACTGTAATGCTCGTACAACGTGTCTAAATTCACGTAAACGACTTTGGCCGATGAATCAACTACTGGACGGGGATTACCTGAAATGGTTTTTGCTGGAGTTTTTTCAGAAGTATTCTGATTAAAAATGGCGAAAGATACTCCCGCCACTAATAAAATATTGATACCCCATTGAATGAACGATTTGTTCATGATCAAAAATTAAAATGGTAAATCGTTTTCGTCAGGAAGTGATGCAGGGGAATTGTTATCCATTGGTGGAACATCTACCCCATCAAAAGGATCTACGCCGCCACCTGTTGAGCGATTGGCTTCAACATCAATTTTCCATGCTTTTAAATCGGTGTACCAACGGCCTTGGTATTCCCGAGATTCTACGTCAAACGCAGCAGAAATGCGATCGCCAATGGTTAAACGTTTCAAGGTATCTACTTTGTCTCCCCAAGCAGTTAAACAAACCTTCTTAGGATAGGTTGAACTTCCGTCCAATTCAACAACAAAACTTTGTTTTTTCCAAGAATTTCCAGTCTTTCCAACACCGGAAACTTCTTCCAACACTTGAACTAAACGTCCAACAGCAGTAAATTGATTCATAAAAGATGGGTTAAAAATGAAGAACCCACTGCTCTTTCAGCAGTAAATCCTTCAGCAAATGTAACATGAATTTGTCGACCAAAAATACGGTCCTTTGCAAAAATGTATTCGAAAAAATCGGGCGAAGAAATGGGAGTTTCTGGTTCCTTGCTTTCTGGATTGAAAAATTGGGTGGAATAGGCTAAAATTGCTTTCTTTTTTTCTTCCACAACATCAGAAATATCAATCACCACATCCGGTTGGATATACCTGTCTTGAACGTAATGATAAACAACTTTTGGTCGCCATACGTTTTGCGGTATTCCTTCAAAAACCGTTTCAATTTTTGATAATCCTGCTAAAAAACAGGCTCTCGAAACCAAATTTGATCCTCTCGCATGGTCGGGATGACGATCTTGAACCGCGTTTGCAATAACGATGTCGGGTTGACAATGTCGAATTTGTTGGATGATGAGGGTAATACTTTCCTTGTTCTCCTCAAAAAATCCATCGTTCAATTGCAAATTGGTTCGATAGGATAATCCCATGATTTCGGCTGCAAGCGCTGCTTCCTTCATTCGAATTTCTGCAGAACCTCTGGTTCCAAGTTCTCCCATGGTTAAGTCAACTACCCCTACCCGCTTTCCTTGGCGAACTTCCCGAATAATTGTTCCCGAGCAGGAAAGCTCAACATCATCGGGATGCGCTCCAAAAGCAAGAATATCCAACTTCTCCATGAATTACATGCCTAAAATGTAGGCGAAGATTAATGGTGCAACAATGGTCGCGTCCGATTCAATCACGAACTTTGGAGTGTGAATATCCAATTTTCCCCAAGTGATCTTTTCATTGGGTACTGCCCCTGAATAGGATCCATAACTCGTTGTAGAATCTGAAATTTGACAGAAATAACTCCAAAACGGAATGTCATGCATTTCCATATCTTGGTACAACATTGGAACCACGCAAATGGGGAAATCTCCCGCAATTCCACCGCCAATTTGGAAAAATCCGATGCCTTTTCCATCCGAATTTTTGGTGTAAAAATCAGCCAGGTAAGTCATGTACTCAATACCCGACTTCATGGTGGTAGCTTTTAGTTCACCTTTGATAACGTAACTCGCAAAAATGTTACCCATGGTAGAATCTTCCCAACCGGGAACAACAATGGGAAGGTTTTTTTCTGCTGCGGCAATCATCCAACTGTCTTTAGGATCAATTTGATAGTATTGTTCCAATTCGCCAGAGAGCAACATTTTGTACATGAATTCGTGGGGAAGAAATCGTTCGCCACGGGCTTCGGCATCTTTCCAAAGTTTTTCCAAGTGCTTTTGCAAACGACGGAAAGCCTCATGCTCTGGGATACACGTATCGGTAACGCGATTTAAGCCGCGTTCCAACAAATCCCATTCCTGCTGTGGCGTTAAATCGCGGTAATTTGGAATTCTTTCATAAAAATCATGAGCTACCAAGTTCATGATATCTTCTTCCAGGTTAGCGCCGGTACAAGAAATGATGGCAATTTTATCCTGACGAATCATCTCGGCTAAAATTTTACCCATTTCTGCGGTACTCATGGCACCTGCAAGGGTAACCATCATTTTTCCACCTTCTTCAAGGTGTTGAACATATCCTTTTGCAGCATCTACAACGGTAGCTGCGTTAAAATGCAGGTAATATTTTTCAATGAAATCTGAAATTGGTTTTTGGCTCATTTTTTCTTGTCTTTTTTAGCAAAAATTTCACTTAACATGCGGTAATACAACTTGGCTGCTAGAAAATCAGGAGCACGATTGGTGTCTTTCGCAGCCAATTCAACGATATCAAATCCAACGACATTTTTCTTTTTGATGATCTTTTCAATAAAGGTCATCACTTGATACCAAGGCATACCTCCTGGTTCAGGAGTACCCGTTGAAGGCATTAAACTCGATTCAAAAACATCCAAATCTATCGTGATGAAAACATTTTCGGTCATTTGATTCACCGCCTTTTTCATCCATTTGTCGTTTTCCCAAATTTCATGGGCAAAATACGTTTGATCGCGGTTCAAATATTGAACTTCTTCCACATCCATGGATCGAATTCCGACCTGGATGAGGTTATGTTTTTGTGATGATTCAAACAGCGCACAAGCGTGATTGTAGGGAGTTCCGTGGTAGTCAGGCCGCAAATCGGTGTGAGCGTCGAGTTGAACCACAGTTAGGTTTTCGTATTTCTCTGCAAATGCACGAATGGTACCGATTGAAATGCTGTGTTCACCTCCGAAGATGGTGGTGAATTTACCCAATTCAAGGTATTTTTTGGTTGCGGTAAAAACCTCTTCAACCATTTTTGCAGGATCTACTTTTTCCTTAATGGCAGGAGCCAAGTAAATTCCTTTTTTATAAACCTCAGTCTCGGTCTTAATATCGTACAATTCCATGTTTTCAGACGCTTCTAAAAACGCCTCAGGTCCTAAATCAGCACCTTTCCCCCACGTGGAGGTTCCATCAAAGGGGGCCGGAATTAAAGCAATGGCTGCATCTTTTAACCTTCCGTATTTTTCTGGTATACCAGCATACGTTTTTGTTTTTCTTTTCATTTTTACCTCCTAATTGATTGCAAAGTTCGAGAAATTAAGGGCGTAATCCTAATTTTTTTTGTATTTGGAACCAATTCCATTCAATTCCATTTTTGCCATTAATCCGAAGAATCTGTTTCGAAGAAATTTCAATTTCTCCGGGATTGGTTTGTGAAAAAATATTCCGAAAAGAAAAGAAATCGTGATGAAATACAAGTTAATTGGGTTGGTTGGTGGAGCAATTGGAAGTTATTTTTGGATCTACAATCCTCAATGTACTCCTGACGGGTGTCCGTTAACCAGCAATATTTATTTCTCTACTCTTTGGGGGGCAATGATGGGTTACTTGAGTGGAGGATTCGTATTTGAAATGATAAATCGTAAGAAATGAGTAAGTTTAAGAGCATCATCAATAGTGATGTACCCGTATTGATTGATTTTTATGCCGATTGGTGCGGCCCATGTAGAGTTTTATCACCTGAAGTTCAGAAGGCCGCAAAACTATTGGGGGATTCGGCCAAAGTATTGAAAATCAATGTCGATAAAAATCCAGCCGTATCCCAAGCCTACAAAATTCAATCCATTCCAACCTTGATGATTTTCAAAAATGGGCAATTGCTTTGGAGGAAAGCGGGAACCATGTCGGCCCATCAAATTTCAGAAACCGTTAAAAAATTTATTTAATCATGTTTGGATTCCTTTCCAATTTGTTTTCGAACAAAAACAAACACCAAGCCATCCATCAATTGATGCAACAAGGAGCAGTAATTGTAGATGTTCGCACTTCGGCCGAGTTTAGCAATGGCCACATTTCCGGTGCGAAAAATATTCCCCTTCAAGTACTAAACGGAAAAATTGCTAACTTGAAAAAAGAAGGCAAACCGATCATCACCTGCTGTGCCTCCGGAATGCGTTCCGGTTCTGCAACATCCTTGTTGAAAAGCAACGGAATTCAATCCATCAACGGTGGCGCTTGGAACTCTTTGCAAAAAATATTGAAAACCCAATGAGCGCCACACATCAAGTTTCCACCTCCTACGAAGGCGGAATGAAATTCAAATCAGAAATTAACGGACACGAATTGTTTCTAGACGTGGCCGAAGCCGATGGCGGAGAAAATGCAGGCCCTCGTCCGAAAGCGTTGTTGCTCACCTCACTCATGGGATGTACAGGAATGGACGTTGCCGCCCTTTTGAAAAAAATGCAGGTTGAAGTAGAGTCGTTTACCATGAATTGCGAAGCCGATTTAACCGATGAGCATCCCAAGGTTTACTCCGAAATTCGACTTTTGTATCGATTCAAAGCCAAAGAGGAAGATTATCCGAAAATTGAGAAAGCGGTAAAGCTGTCCCAAGAAAAATACTGCGGAGTGAGCGAAATGCTTAAAAAGGTTTGCCCAGTTCACTGGGAAATTCAATATCTTTGAGCAAAAAGCTAGCATGTTGCGAATATTTGCAGTAATTACCGTTTTTTTCCTTTCTTTTTCTGCTTTCTCTCAAGAGAAAATTCAATGGATCGGAATTGAAAAAGCGTTTGAAAATCAATCCAAACAACCTCGATTCATGTTTATTGACCTGTACACCGATTGGTGCGGTTGGTGCAAAGTCATGGATCGCTCCACCTTTGTGGAAGATACGGTTTCTAAGTTTTTTAAAAACCGGTATTACAACGTCAAATTCAATGCAGAATCCACCGATACCTTTCGAATCATGGGTAATCAATTCAAGTATGTGGAAGAGTACCGCATGAATGAATTGGCGCTTTCATTATTCAATGGCCAATCGGCATCTTTCCCATCGTTTGTGGTATTAGGCCCAGGGTTGGAATACTTGGGGATCATTCAGGGGTACCAAAAATCCGATGAATTCATTGGTAATTTGGTGATGATTGAGCAACGTTACATCGAAATGCTCGAGAAAAAGAAGTTGGAGGAGGCCGAAAAATCTAAGAAATGAACCCAAAGGAGCGAATTCTGCAGCTTCGAGATGAACTTCATCTTCATAATTACCGCTATTACATTTTAGATCAACCCATTATTTCGGATTTTGACTTTGATCAGAAACTGAAAGAACTCCAGGAATTAGAACACCAATACCCCGAATCGTTTGATCCCAATTCCCCTACCCTTCGTGTTGGTGGAAATCCCATTGATTCTTTCCAATCGAGAAACCATAAATTTCCCATGCTTTCCTTGGGAAATACTTACGATTTGGTTGAGTTAGAAGATTTTCATCAACGTGTTGAAAAAGGATTGTTGGGTGAAAGTCCGACTTACGTTCCTGAATTAAAAATTGACGGTTTGGCTATTTCCGTTACCTATATTTCCGGGAAATTAGCCTATGCTGTTACGCGAGGAGATGGATTAAAAGGCGATGATGTTACCGAAAACGTTAAAACAATTTCTTCCATTCCCTTGATCCTTCAAGGCAATGATTACCCGGAGGAATTCGAAATTCGTGGAGAGATTTTTTGTTCCAGAGAAAACTTCCAACGCATCAACGAAGGAAGAATACAAGATGGTGAAGATGTTTATGCCAATCCGAGAAACTTCGCTTCCGGAAGTTTAAAATTACTCGATCCCAAAGAAGTGGCAAAAAGGAAACTCGAGTGCTATTTTTATTACCTCTCTTCCGATTTTGATATTGGTCAAAACCACTATGGTTCGTTGGAAAAAGCAAAATCATGGGGATTTAACATTAGTCCATGGACTGGAAAACCAACTCTCTTTTCTCGAATTTCGGAATACATCGATCACATCAAATCCATCCGAAATACCATTCCGTTCGACATTGATGGAGTGGTGATTAAAGTGAACGATTTTTCCCAACAGAAACGCCTTGGTTTTACTGCCAAAGTGCCTCGTTGGGCGATTGCGTATAAATATCCTACCGAGGCGGCCCAAACAACGCTCCTCGGAGTAACGTATCAAGTGGGCCGCACCGGAGCAATCACGCCGGTGGCCGAACTTCAACCCGTTTTTCTAGCAGGAACCACGGTAAAAAGAGCTAGCCTTTACAATGCCGATGAAATTGAACGACTCAATTTGTACTTGAACGATCAAGTTTTGGTGGAAAAAGGAGGTGAAATCATCCCAAAAATCACCTCGGTTTTATCCGAACAACGAGATCTTTTCGCGACCAAAGTGGAATACCCAACCCATTGCCCCGAATGCCATACTCCGCTTCATCGTTCAGAAGGAAACGCGGTTCATTATTGCCCCAATGAGATTGGTTGCCGCCCTCAACTGGTTGGAAAATTGGAACATTTTGTCGGAAGGAAAATGATGGATATTCAGGCCCTTGGTAAAGAAACCGTGGCCCAACTTTTCGACGCTGGTTTGGTTCGAGCCTGCGATGATCTTTATAGAATTACTAAAAGTGACTTATTGCCATTGGATCGAATGGGCGATAAATTAGCTTCCAATATTATGGATGGCATTGAGCAGTCCAAAAGTATGCCTTTGGAAAGATTTGTTTTTGCTCTCGGTATTCGTCATGTTGGTGAAACCGTCGCTAAATCGTTGGTCAAAGCCTTTGGAAATCTCGATGAACTAATTCAAGCATCCAAGGAAGATTTGTTGCAACTGGATGAGGTAGGAGAAGCCATTGCCCAAAGCGTGGTTGATTATTTTTCACAAGAAGAAAATCGGAAACGTTTGGATTTTTTTAAATCCATTGGAATTCAATGGGAAAAGCAGAGCAGTGCTCTTGCCCATAGTTCGGTTCTTGACGGAAAAAAAGTGGTGGTGAGTGGGAAGTTTTCCCAATTTACCCGGGATGGAATAAAAGAAAGTGTTGAATTGAATGGGGGAAAAATTCTTTCTTCCGTTTCAAGCAACGTTGATATCTTGCTTGCTGGATCGGATATGGGTCCAAGTAAGCTCAAAAAAGCTCAAGATTTGGGTGTTCAAATCATGAGTGAAGAGGAATATGTGAATTTGATTGATCAGAAATGAAAGCATTAAAAGGAACCGGAGTAGCATTGGTTACTCCATTTAAATCCAATGGAGAAGTAGATTTCCAAGGATTGGAAAATTTGATCGAACACGGTATCCGTGGAGGATTGGATTTTATGGTGGTATTAGGAACCACTGGAGAAACACCTACCCTTACCGAAGACGAACAAACTGAAATCTTCAAGTTTGTTCCTTCCGTTGTAAAAGGCCGTATTCCATTGGTGGCCGGACATGGTGGGAACGACACGAAAAAATTGGTTGAAAGTTTGGAAAAAAAGCCGTTTGATGGGTATCATGCATTGCTATCTGCTTCGCCCTATTACAACAAACCGAGTCAGGAAGGCATCTATCAACATTACGCAGCTTTGGCAAAAGCCAGTTCACTTCCGATTATTTTGTACAATGTTCCAGGAAGAACAGGGAGCAATGTTACGGCACAAACTTGTTTGAAGTTGGCCCATGAATTTGAAAACGTGGTTGCCATGAAGGAGGCCAGCGGTAACCTCAATCAAATGATGGAAATTGTTGCTCACAAGCCGCACGATTTTGTTTTGCTTTCAGGTGATGATGCCATTTCTCTGCCCATTTATAGCATTGGAGGAGAAGGCGTTATTTCGGTGATTGCACAGGCATTGCCAAAACAGTTTAGTTCCATCTGGAATCATTTCAAATCTGGAAATATGGCAGAAGCGCAAAAAGCACATTATTCAGTTTTGGAAATCACCAACGCTATTTACGACGAAGGGAATCCAACTGGAATTAAGGCGCTGCTCGAGCACCTTCAAATTTGTGGACCCGAATTGCGCCTTCCAGCCATGAAAGCCTCCCCTGCCCTATCTCAAAAAATTCATCAACTTTTGAATAATCTTCCATCATGAAAAACGTATTCATCCTTGGATTAGGCATCATTGCCGCAACATCAACATCCTGTTCACGTTCAGAATCTACCATTTCGGCGTCCTCAAAAACCAATCAAAATTCGGTTGTCATCGACACTTTTGCTGATATTCAGGTTTTGAAGTACGACCTTCCAGGTTGGGAAGAGTTAACTCCCAAACAAAAAGAGTTGATTTATTACCTCAGCGAAGCGGCCAATTACGGTCGAGACATCATTTGGGATCAGAATTGCAAGGAAAACTTACTTGTTCGCAAGTGTTTGGAAGCCATCTTAACATCACCAAATATCGATAAGTCGGTTAGGGAATACCCAGCTTTGGAAACCTATGCTAAACGGGTTTTCTTTTCGAATGGTATTCATCACCACTACAATGAAGTGAAGATAGAGCCCGGATTTTCAAAAGAGTACTGGGCAAAAGTTCTTACAGATGCAGCTTTGATCTCTAAAGATTACAATCCAATTCCGCCTACAACGGAGGTCATTTTTGGAAATAAATTTCTGAAGCGAACCAATAAGGCAGAAGGCGTAGATATGCTTTTGGCTTCGTCCATGAATTTTTATGAAGGCGTTACGGTTGAAGAAGCCCAAAGTTTCTACCAAAAGATGAATCCAACAAAACAAAAAGAAGTCCCTAGTTTTGGATTGAATTCCAAACTCACCAAGCAAAATGGAGTGTTGGTAGAGAAAGTTTGGAAAGTGGGTGGAATGTATTCGGCAGCTCTTGAAAAATGCGTTGAATACCTCAAAAAAGCGCAAAATGTTGCTGAAAATCCAAGTCAAGCCAAAGCCATTGGAATCTTGATTGAATATTACCAAACGGGAGATTTAAAGAAATTCGATGAATTCAACATTGCGTGGGTTTCGGATAACTCAACCGTGGTGGATTTCATTCATGGTTTTATTGAAGTTTACATCGATCCAATTGGGAAAAAGGGATCGTTTGAATCGGCCATTCAATACCGCGATCCAGAAGCAACAAAGAAAATGAAGGTGATTGCAGAAAATGCCCAATGGTTTGAAGATCAATCTCCTATTCCTGCGGCTTACAAAAAATCTAAAGTAACTGGAATCAGTTACAACGTGATCAATGTTGCCATGGAGGCCGGGGATGCAGCTCCCTCTACTGCCATTGGAATTAACTTGCCCAATGCCGATTGGATTCGCGAGAAACACGGATCTAAGTCGGTTTCCCTGAACAACATCATTTTGGCTTACGACCGGGCGGCCGGACCAGGTGCCCTTAAAGAGTTTGCTTTCGATGCGGCCGAAATGGAAAGAGCCGAAAAATACGGTGAGCTTAGCGATAAGTTACACACGGCTCTTCACGAAGTAATTGGACACGCTTCTGGGAAATTGAAAGATGGCGTTGACAATCCAAGTACAACGCTTCGTAGTTATGCTTCAACTTTGGAAGAGGCACGTGCAGATTTGGTAGCTTTGTATTATTTACTTGATCCCAAATTGGTACAAATGGGCGTAATGCCTCATTTGGATTGTGGTAAATCGGAATACGATCGTTACATCCGAAATGGATTGATGATCCAATTGCGCAGAATGGAAGCGGGACAAAGTTTGGAAGAAGATCACATGCGCAACCGTCAGTTGGTGGCAGCTTGGGTTTACGAAAAAGGAAAGTCGTCCAACGTCATTGAAAAAGTTACGAAAGATGGAAAAACATTTTTCGTGGTGCGCAATTACGAAGCTCTGAGAACGTTATTTGGTCAGTTGTTATCTGAAATCCAACGCATCAAAAGCGAGGGCGATTATCCGGCAGCGAAGGCGTTGGTTGAAAACTACGGCGTTAAGATCGACCAAAAGATGTTGGCTGAAGTGAAGAAACGCTTTGAAAAAATCCCAACCAAACCCTACAGTGGTTTCA
Organism: Bacteroidota bacterium; assembly: GCA_947459245.1. Classification (GTDB taxonomy): domain Bacteria; phylum Bacteroidota; class Bacteroidia; order UBA7662; family CANHCV01; genus CANHCV01. The sequence goes on along the minus strand of CANHCV010000014.1, from coordinate 5,085 downwards.
TCCAACCTCGATTGGTTCCTGTGATGAAAAATGGAAAATTGGTGGATGTTACCTACAAACACGATGAAACATTTTTGCAACAAATGTTGCGATTGGGAGAACAATACCAAACTTTACCCATCAATAACTAAAATGAGAACGGGTTTTACTTTGAGTTTTTTACTTTTGGCGTGGGTCGCATTTTCGCAGCCCTACACGCTTACGGGTGGATTTCAGGTAAAACCCATTCTTGCTTCTTCTTTTTTACGAACAGGACCTCAAACCGATTCGGTTAATTTTTCAAGGTTTACGGTTACCCAAACTCCGGGGTTTTCTTTGGGATTTACGTTGAAAAACCAATTCAAGGAGCGACTATCTTTGGAATTTGGCTTGCTCATGTCGCAAAGGAATTTTCAATTGAACATTCGCGACTCTTTCATGAATAAAACGAGTAATTTCCGCTTTAATAGTTTTGAAATTCCAGTTTTGCTTCAAACGCAGGTCAACCTAAATAAAACCAATTTTTTGCAAGGAGCAATTGGGTTGAATTTCAACATCACGAATCGAGATTACAATTATCCAGCATTAACTGCCGGCCTTTCCGAGGCGTATTTCAAGAATTACGTTAGCCGGCATTTTGGTATTATGCCTGGGGTAATGGGAAATGTGGGGTGGCAGAAAGAGTTGAAAAACGGGCATTCAACCTATTTAGGTGCGAGCATTTCGCTTCCTTTTTCGTGGTTGTATAAATCGTATGTTACCCATCAAAATGATCTTCCTCCTTTCGCAAAAAAGGCAGAAAAGCAATTTGAACTCAGAGGGAATTATTTAACCCTTGACTTGAGGTACTACCTCATCAAAGACCGAACCGATTTGGTTTATAAACCAGGCGGTTACGGAGAATATTGATTTACTTTTTATTCAAGTTAACACCACAATTACTTCTCTTTCATTGGTTTCCTTTGTTGGTATGAAGGAAAAACGAAAAGTTGAATTGGTGGTTATTTCAGATGTTCATTTGGGAACATTTGGTTGCCATGCCAAAGAACTTTTGCATTACCTCAAATCCATTGATCCTCAACATTTGGTTTTGAATGGCGATATCATCGATGTGTGGCAATTTTCAAAGAAGTACTTCCCTACCAACCACATGAAGGTCATTCGTTACCTGATGAAACTGATTCAAAAGGGTACGCGTGTTTCTTACATTACCGGAAACCACGACGAAGCCTTTCGGCGATTTGTTGGGTTTGAAATGGGCGGTTTTGAACTAAAAAATAAGTTGTTGCTCGACATCCATGGCAATGAGGTTTGGATTTTTCACGGAGATATTTTCGATGTAAGCATGCAGTTTTCAAAACCTTTAGCCAAGTTGGGAGGGTTTGGTTATGATTTTCTCATTCTTTTAAATCGGTTCATTAATTGGAACTTGAAACTTTTTGGGAGAAAACCGTTTTCCATGTCCAAAAAAATCAAAGATTCTGTAAAATCAGCCATTAAGTTCATCGATAATTTCGAAAAAACGGCATGCGATATTGCCATAGAAAAAGGGTACGAGGTGGTTATTTGTGGGCACATTCATCAACCCCAGATGAAAGAATATACCAATTCAAATGGGAGAGTGATGTACTTGAATTCGGGAGATTGGATAGAAAACTTAACGGCATTGGAATTCAACCAAGGGGAATGGAAGCTGATGAAGTACCAAGAGTCAGAAATTGATTTTCATGATGCTGATGAGGAAGAGGAAGAAATAAAACGTAAAGCACCAAAAGTTTCCGAAATTGCTGACTTTATTGAACTGATCAAATGAAAAAAGTCCTTTATGCATTTCAAGGAACGGGGAACGGACATGCTAGCAGAGCTTTGGTATTGTTGCCTGTTTTGATGAAGGTTGCAGAAGTGAAAATTGCCATTTGCGGATCAGAAAATGAAATCGATTTCCCATTTCCGATCGATTTTTATTTCCAAGCGCCAGTTTTTGTGTTTGGAAGAAATGGCGGGATTGATTGGGTTGAATCTTTTCGAAAATCAAAAATTTGTGGAATAAGGAAACAGGTAAATGCTTTTCCTTACCAAGGTTTTGATTTGATTATCAATGATTTTGAGCCCATTTCTGCTCGAATTGGAAAGAAAAGAAACATTCCTGTCTTTTCCGTCAGCCATCAGGCCTCCTTTTGGGAAGAAGAAACTCCTCGTCCATTAAAAAGAAATTTCTTGGGGGAATGGATTTTGAAGAACTACGCTCCATCATCCAACTATTTGGGGGTTCACTTTGAAAAATATTCATCCAAAATAACAACACCCATCATACGACCTGAAATAAGAAATGTTGTTTCTGAAAATAAGGGACATATTACGATTTACCTTCCATCGTATTCGGATGAAATTTTGCTCTCTTTCTTTAGTCGATTTCCCCAATACCGGTTTCAAATTTTTTCAAAACGATCGCTGACTCAAGTCGAGAATAACAACTCGACCATTTTCCCCATTTCCTCATCGGGATTCATTCAATCCTTGGTTTCATGCGACGGTGTGCTTTGTGGCGCCGGATTTGAAACCCCCGCAGAAGCGTTGTTTTTGGGGAAAAAGCTGTATGTAATTCCCATGAAGGGACAATACGAACAACAATGCAATGCAGCGGCTCTGGCCTTGTTAAAAATCCCATCCAGTTCTGGAATTGGGACTTCCATGGAGAAGAAATTTCGTTATTGGTTACTTTCTGAGGAGAAGATTCAAAAGAATTTTCCTCAAAATGAGGAAGAGGTGATCAAGCAAGCGTTGAAGTATGCTAAATGATTAGCCTCGGTATATTTTTTCAATAAGACCTTGGAATTTATTTGCAATAAATTTTCGCTTCAGTTTTAGTGTTGGTGTTAATTCTCCGGTTTCCAACGACCAAGATTTATCGCAAAGTTCCCATTTTTTAATTCTTTCCCAATCGCCAAATCCTTGGTTGAATTTTTCAATTTGTGTTTTGAATAGGTCTTGAATGGCTTTTTGTTGAATCAGTTCTTGAGGATGTTCCGGTAATCTGTGGTTTTGGGCATAAACTTTTAATGCGTCAAAATTAGGGGAAATGAGAGCTGCAGGGAACTTTTCATTTTCTCCAATAACCATGATTTGTTCAATGAAAGGAGATTCTTTGAATTTGTTTTCAAGAACTTGAGGCGCAATGTATTTGCCACCACTTGTTTTGAACATTTCTTTCTTGCGATCGGTAATTTTTATGTTCCCTAAGGCCGTGAATTCACCAATATCGCCGGTGTGTAACCAACCCTCCGAGTCGATGACTTCGGCTGTTAGATCGGGCCTATTGTAGTAACCGAGCATGACATGCCGTCCCCGGGTAAGGATCTCGCCATCTGCAGCGATTTTTACTTCAATGTTTGAGATGGGTGGGCCAACGGCACCAACTTCTACCCTCTTTCCAGGCAAATCGTTTACAGCAATAACGGGTGAAGTTTCTGAAAGTCCGTATCCTTCCAAAACTGGAATTTGTGCCGCCCAAAAGACCTTGGCCAATCGGGGTTGAAGTGCAGCAGCACCAGAAACAATGCATTTTACTTCTCCGCCTAAAGCTTCACGCCACTTACTGAAAATCAATTTATTGGCTAATTTTAACTGAGCGTTGTACCATGAGCTTCCCGCTACATTGTAATCGAATTTTAAACCGAGATTCAATGCCCAAAAGAACAATCCCTTTTTTACGCCTTTTAATGCAAGAGCTTTGTCCATAATTTTGCCATAAACTTTCTCCAACAAACGAGGAACACAACTAAAAACCTGGGGTTTGATTTCTTTTAAATTATCGCCAATGGTATCCATGGATTCGGCGTAATAAATGGAAATTCCTTGGAACATGTAGATGTAGGTGATCATCCGTTCAAAGCTATGGCAGAGCGGCAAAAAGCTCAATGCTTTTGATTGGTATCCCACCGGAACCCTTTCAATGCTCGATAGCATATCGTGCATGATGTTGTCGTGGGAAAGCATTACTCCCTTTGGATTTCCGGTTGTTCCAGAAGTGTAAATGAGCGTAGCCAAATCGTTGGGTGAAATCCCCTTTTTGATATCCAACAACTGATTTAGATCGGTTTCTTTACTCCTTTCGAGCAAATGCGACCAATGCTGAGCACCCTCAATGCGGTCGAAGGTGTAAATTTTAATATCTGGATTGATTTCATTCTTAATGGGAATCAATCGGTTGAATAAATCTTGATTGGAAACAAAAACTCCGGAAACACCTGCGTCGCGTAAAATAAACTTATAATCATCGTCGGAAATGGTTGGATAAATGGGCACGTGAATGGCCCCCATGGAAAGCATTCCTTGGTCGGCAAAATTCCATTCGGGCCGATTGTTTGAAATATTTGCAATGCGATCACCGGGTTTAAATCCTTCTGCTAGTAGGCCTAAGGCTAGCATTTGCGATGTTTCAAAAAACTCTTTGGAAGAATAGGTTTTCCATTCGCCATTTTCTTTGTAAGCCAAAGAAATGTCTAGCGGACGTTGATGATATTGGTATTCAGATAAATCAAATAATCGGGTTGGTTTCATGGTTTTTAGTTCAAAGCTTTAACGATAACGGGATCGAATTGATTGGAAACTCGAATATATACTTCTTGTCCAAATAATTTTTTTCCTACTTGTGAGAATAAATATCGGTTGATCAGTTTTTCAGATTTCAAGTATTCCTTTTCGTTCCAAGAAAGTTGATTCTTTTCGCAGTATTTCTTAAATTCTTTCATGGTTTCCATCAGTTCGAAGGAGTTAACAAAAGAAATATCGGATGGATACTTGTTTAACAAACTGTTTTTATTTGCATTTACATACTCGTCGGCAAAATCAACGATGGTACCCTTATCAAGAAGGGAACTCCAAAAATTGCTATAGTTTGAGGTGTCGAGCGGGATGAAAAAATCGGGAGAAATTCCGCCTCCGTCGTAAACGGTACGCCCTTTTTTTGTTTTATACGGTTTCCCTTTTGGCAATTGCGATTTCCCAAAGGCTTCTCCGTTTTCAAATCGTTTGTTCACATCCATTTCGAAGGCGTCCATATCCGAAAAGTCTTTTTGAATGCACCGGCCAGAAGGCGTGTAATAC